>JABWAN010000633.1 GCA_013361015.1 Candidatus Zhuqueibacterota bacterium
CGCTTCGGTTCCGAAGAGCCAAAACATGTGCTCGGGCACCGCCGCGTGCAGGCCAGAGAACCCGCCGATCTTCAGCAAGCCGAAGGGAATGAGAATGCACGAGAACAAAATCATGAGCACGCCTTGTACCACGTCGGTCATGGCTGCGGCCATGAAGCCGCCGAGCATGACATAGATGCACACGATGCCGCCGTACACGAAATAAAACTGCGCCGGCTTCACATATGACACCAGCGCGGCCAGGCGGCCCTGGCTCTCCAAGCTGCGCAACTCTTGATAGCGCGGCCGTTGCGCTTCCGACAAGCGGCCTTCGGAATAAAGATTTCTCAGCTCGCGATATTCGTTGTAGGAATCCACGCGCCATTTTTCTGCGGTCGAATACTCGCTCGCCGGCTTGGCGGTGAGCGCCATGAATGTTTTGGCGGAGACGAGATAGCTCACCGCGCTGCCCAAGAGCACCATGAAGATCGTGAAAACGGCGAACGCGCCGCCGAGGAATTTGCTCTCAAAGCGTTCGGTGAAAAAATCGCCGAGCGTGATCACGCGCGCGCGGCGCAAGAGCATAGCCGTGAACCAATAGAACGGCGTGAGAAAGAGCACGAGGTATTGAATCCACATGCCGGCGATGCCTTGGCGATACACTTCGCGCGACACGGCCGCGGCCTGGCTGGAATCGGTGGAGGCGCCGAAGTTGAGCAGAAACTGAAAAAATTTTCCCATGCGCCGGCCGCCGATGAAATACTCTTCGGTGCTGTGGACGCGCTCGCGCAAACGCTTTCCGATCCAAATCATCGTGATGAAATAGGCAAGGATGAGGCTCACGTCAAGAATGTGCAAGCCGAGGAGGCGCATGGCATGCTCCCAATGGCGTTGTTTTGCATGAAAGAATCGTGGCCGCGCGCAGCGCGCGTGTAGATTGGCCGGTTCTCGATGGCACAACGACGAAAGCTGTTTTCGATTTCTGTGCTTGCGGCAAGACGAGGCTTTGCGTGCAGACAAAGTGCGGCTATGATAAGAGGGCCACGGCCGAATAGCAAGTTGTAATTGTTTGGAAAAGGATGCGAGGGCGCTTGCTTTAAACTGCGGCGACACTGCGCGCCCGTGTAGAGGAGGGCATCGTTGTGAGCGTTGCGCGCGAGGTTGTGCGAGCCGCGGCGGGCTGGCTCGCTCTGAAGTCAGCCCGGTCGAAGAAATAAAAGTGAGGTAAACAAGCAAAGATGACACCGCGGTGGCGCAGCGACAAGACCAAAGCAAAAGCCCGGGCGCGCACGTGCCACGGATAAAACATTTGCATATTCTGCCAAGTGTTATATATTGCGCCAATTTTTGCGCAGCGCGATGGTCAAGCACAAGGCGCGCGCGGCGCGTGGCAGTGTTGGAAAATTAAACAGTGAGCGCAATGAACACCTCTTTGCAGGAATCGGACGATCTCTTCGTCATCGCAGTCGCTTCGGAAGCGCACGTCAAGTATGCGGAGCAAATCAGCCGCATGCTGGAAGAAAGCGCAAAGGCGCGCGGCATCGGCATTGCCAAACGGCCGCCGGAATACATCGCACAGAAAATGCGCGAAGGCAAAGCCGTGATCGCGTTCCATCGCGACGGGCGCTTGGCCGGCTATAGTTACATCGAGACGTGGATGCACGGCAGATACGTCGCGAACAGCGGCTTGATCGTCGATCCGGAGTTTCGCAACTACGGCATCGGCAAGAGAATCAAACACACCATCTTCGAGTTGTCGCGGAAAAAATTTCCCAACGCGAAAATTTTTTCCATCACCACCAGCCACGCAGTGATGAAGATGAACACGGAATTGGGTTTCAAGCCGGTGCCGTTTTCGGAGCTGCCCGCGGACGACGAGTTTTGGCAGGGCTGTTCGACGTGCAAAAACTTCGATATCCTGTCGCGCAACAATCGCAAGTATTGTTTGTGCACCGGCCTGCAATTCGATCCGCATGCCGAGCGCGCGGCAGCGATCATGAAGCGCGAGAACCGTTTGGTGGTGTTGGCGTTCAGCGGCGGACTGGATACGGCTTATTGCGCGAAGTTTTTATCGACGGATTTGGAGTTGGAAGTGCATTCCGTGGTCGTGAACACCGGCGGCTTCACGGCGAGCGAGTTGGCGGAAATTGAGGCGACGGCTTATCGTTTGGGCGTGAAGCAACACGTGGTGTTGGACGAGACCGCGAACTATTATGCGAAGTGCATCAAGTATCTCATCTTCGGCAACGTGCTGAAGAACAACACCTATCCGCTGTCCGCGAGCGCGGAGCGTGTGTTTCAAGCCACGGCGTTGGCGCAATATGCGCGCGCGATTAAAGCGGGCAGCATTGCGCACGGCAGCACGGGCTTGGACAATGATCAAGTGCGTTTCGATATCGCGTTCAACATTCTCATCCCCGAAGCCACCATTCTCGCGCCGATTCGCGACCATCACGTCTCGCGCAACCAAGAGATCGAATATCTCAAAAAGCACGGCGTGGAATATGATTGGACGAGGGCGCAATACTCGTTGAACAAAGGCCTGTGGGGCGCAACGATCGGCGGCCGCGAGACTTTCACCTCTTCCGAGTGGCTGCCCGAAGAGGCGTTTCCCACGCGCTTCAACGCCGGCGCGCCGCAAACCGTCGAGCTACATTTCAAACAGGGCGAGTTGTTCGGCATCAACGACGCGCTTTTTGACGATCCCGTGCAAGCGATTCAGTATCTCGAAAAAATTGCAGGCCCGTATGCGATCGGCCGCGATCTGCACGTCGATGACACGACCATCGGCATCAAAGACCGCATCGGCTTCGAGGCCGCGGCGCCGCTCATCATCATCAAAGCGCACCATGCCCTGGAAAAGCACGCGCTCACAAAGTGGCAGCTTTACTGGAAAGATCAGCTTGCGAATTGGTACGGCACCATGCTGCACGAAGGCCAGTATTTGGATCCGGTCATGCGCAATATTGAGAGCTTTTTGGAAAACGCGCAGCAAAACGTGAGCGGCATGGTTTCCGTGCATCTCGCGCCGTATCGTTTTCAAATTCTCGGCGTCACTTCGCCGCACGATTTGATGTCGCCGGAGTTTTCGGCTTACAATGAAGCTTCGCATTCTTGGACGGCGGAAGACACGCGCGGCTTTGCAAAGATGCTGGCGAATCCGTATACGATCTATTATAAGGTCAATAAGCCGAACGCGGACATTTAGTCGATGATGTGGACGAGCCGTAAGCGGCAATAGCCACGCCCCCCAAAGAAAAAGCGGAACGCAAAGAACGCCAAGCGTTTTCTTCGCGCCCTTTGCGACGCCCTTGCGCGCTTTGCGGTCATGCTTTTCCTAAATTCATCTTAAGAACTCTGCTATGAGGGCATGAAAATTTTTCTGTGCATTTCCGTGTGATTCTGTGGCAGAGATCATTGCCTCGTATTCGTGCTAAGGGAGCATTACATGCACAAAGAGAAAATCGGCATCGTGGGCGCGTCGGGTTATACCGGCGGCGAGTTGATTCGGATTTTGCTGCGCCACCCCGCGGTCGAATTGCACTCGCTGTATAGCCGCACCCACGCGGGCAAACTCGTGTCGGAAATTCACGCCGATCTGTTGGGCGAGAGTGATTTGAAATTTTCTAGCGAGCTAGACAATGCGATCGACGTTTACTTCCTTTGTTTGGGCCATGGCGAAGCGCAGAAATTTTTGCAGAGCCATGCGCTTCCAGCGCGCACAAAGGTCATTGATTTGAGCCAGGATTTCCGCGGTCCGAATGAGCACGGCTTTGTTTACGGCCTGCCCGAATTGCAGCGCGAAACCTTGCGCCGCGCCACGCGCATTGCCAATCCCGGCTGCTTCGCCACGTGCATTCAGCTCGCGCTGCTCCCGCTTGCGCAACACCACAAACTGCGCGAGGAAATTCACGTGAGCGCCGTCACCGGCTCCACCGGCGCGGGACAAACGCTTTCCGAAACCACGCACTTCACGTGGCGTAACAACAATCTCTCCGTTTACAAAGCGTTTGAGCACCAGCATCTCCAAGAGATTCTTCAAAGCCTGCGGACATTGCAACCCGCGTGGCAAGCGCCGATCAACTTCATTCCGTTTCGCGGCGGCTTTACGCGCGGCATCCTCGCGTCCGTTTATCTGAATTGCGATCTCGCGCTCGAGCACGCGCGCGAAATTTACACGAGCTACTATGCGGCACATCCCTTCACGCACGTGAGCGACCGCAATCCCGATGTGAAGCAAGTCGTGAACACCAACAACTGCGTGCTCTATTTGGAAAAGCATGGCGACAAGCTGCTCATCCT
>JABWAN010000634.1 GCA_013361015.1 Candidatus Zhuqueibacterota bacterium
CCGCAACCTGCTCTACCAGGAGGCGCGGCGCGTCTATCACCGGCTGCGGGGCGCGCGCCGGCGGTGATCCGGGCGGAATCCCGCGCATGCCGCCGGGGTGGGCGGCGGGATGCCGCGAAAATCCGTGTCCCGCGAAGACTTTAGGTCGGGGGACCGGGAAAACCCCCTTGGCATCTGGCCGCCCCTGTCCGACGCTCTCGCGGGAATACGAGTCGGGTAAGGGTGCAACCTGGTCATGGATACGCCAGCTCTCGCGTCGGTTCGGTCGCTGCCGCGGGTCGGCGCGCGGGCCTGGCTGGTGATGGCGCTCTGCCTCGTGCCGGTTTTCATGGCGCCGAAAGGCATGTGTCGCCGCGGCTTTTTCTGTTTCATTGCTTTCAGACTTCCCCATAACTCGCTCGATACCCCGAAGCACAAGATCGAGTTTTTCGTTGGTGGATTCTTTAGACTCCGCAAGCTCCTGCTTGATCTCCGCAACATCAACCTGCAATACGCCGACTGCTATTTCCAGCTTTTCGATCTTATTCGTATTGAGCGCCACTTGCAGCGCGAGAACTAAATCTTTTTTGACCTCTTGCAACTCCTCTTTGCTGGCAAGTTTCGCGAGCAGCTCTTGTTTTGCGGCCTTGATTTGCACGCGAACATACTCGTGCCCCGGTTGCTCAAGCGCTTTTAACGAACTCCGTTAGGAGTTTCTCGAAGCGCGGATGAATGTGTTCCCATAAGCATCTCACTCCTAACGGAGTTTGAGACGTACAGCCATCGTGCAATCTTTTTTTTGCGCAACCCACCGGGTCGATCTTGACGTCACCCAACGCTGCTTCTCTCGAGACTTTGGTAAAAACTGGTGCAAAATTCAGGTGGTTGCCGTCCGGTTTCAAGGCAATACGGTTCCGCGCCTTCTTTTTGCTTTGTCGTTGCTCGTTCTTGAGGGCCATCTTCGCTTGTTTACCGAGGCGGCTAATTGACCTAGCCGGCTTAAAGCGCTGCGCAGATTTCAAAAAGCAGAAGCCCGCGTCCTGGCATGATGAAAACAGAGCAATGGCATACGCAAACTGAAGCACTCATGCGCTCGGCTGCAAGCCACCTCGTGCGCAGAGGCCGCCTAGGTAAACAAGCAGAGAAGAACCCTCGGTGCAGCAGCGACAGAACATAAAAGATCAACTAGGCTTTGCAATAAACCTCGGTATCATTTGGAAGTGGCCGTGCTTCGCTCTCCGCCGATAACTGAGGCATTACCAATCTGCAATGGTTGAGAATAGCGGCGCAAATCAAACGCACTTTATGAGGTTTGCACACCTCGTGCGGTCTTTCACGCTTTATTCATAATGCAACGCTTCCGCGGGTTGTACACGCGTGGCCAGCCAGCTTGGATACAAGCCCGCAGTCAGCGTCAAGCCATAAATCACCAACAATGCTATTACCATGCTAAGAAAATAAACTGGCGGACGGATGAAGCTAATCAAATCGAGTAATGGCAATTGGACAACGAGAAGAGCGCCCAGCGCAAGCCCGAAGGTAGCCAGCACCACCAACTCGCCCAGAATCTGTTTGTAGATGTCTTCAGCCGCAGCACCTTTCGCGCGCCGCAAGCCGATTTCCTTGATTCTTTGTGTGACATTCTGCCAAAGCACACCGACCAAGCCGAGGCCGACCATGAGCATTAAAAAGCCGGCAATCAATCCGAGAATGATCAGCGGAATGAGACGAATCTTAAAAGCGTCTTCGCGCATGCGAACTAGCGGCGAAATTTCGAACGACCACTCGCGCGCTACGGCTTGCAGTTTTGACATGAGCCTTTCTTCGAATTCCGCGGGCGTGCCGGGCCGCACTTTGATCAAGAGATTGGCGGGCGGCCGGCTTTTCGGATCGTCCAAGCGCTTGCGCTCAAAAAGATAATTGCCCAATCCGGAAAACTCACCGTCTTTTCGAAAATCATTCACGACGCCGATGACGCGATGATCCTCTTCATCGGAAGCCCACGGCCGGTAATTCTGATTGACGGGATCCTCATCGCCGAAAACCGCGCGCGCCAGCCTTTGATTGATGATGACCGGCTTCCAATTCAAGGCATCATCGCTTTTTTCAAACCACCGCCCTTGCAGCAATTGCACACCCATCACCTTCTGAAAATCGTCGGTCACTTCGTTGACTTCCATCTCGACGCGCTTGCCCTCGTAGACATTAACGGAAGTGCGATTACCCAAGCTGTAAGGCGCGGTGTGCGCGCCCGCGGCCACTTCAATCTCCGGAAATTCTTGCAGCGCGAGATATAGTTGCCGCGTGGTATTCACCATTTCCGGCGACCAATAGTCATCCGTTCCCGTTTGCATGTCAATACTAATGTTCCAAACGTTTTCATAGGTGAAGCCTAACGGCTGGTTGTAATTGTCCGCATAATAAACGCCCAGCGTGATCACGGCAAACATGACGATAAAAGAGACGAAAATCTCGAGCATGATCAACAAGTTGGAGCGCTTGCGGTTCCACACGAGTTTGAAGAGATGTTTGATCATATGCTTTTTCCTCGCAGTGCTTCAACGGGGTGCAAACGCGACATTTTCCACGCCGGATAGACGCCGGACAAAAGCCCGAACACGAGCGCGACCACCAGGCCGTAAAAGAAAATCCGATAGTTGATTTCGAACACGGCATATTGCACGAGGCCGCTCGCATTGATGATGCGCAAAACCACCCACGCGCCGCACAACGCGAGCGCGCCGCCGATCAGCGTCAACACTAAATTCTCGACCACGAACTGCCCAACGAGCCGCCACGAAGAAGCGCCGAACGCTTTGCGTACGCCGATCTCTGAAGCGCGTTCCATGATGCGACTCACATTGAGGTTGACGAGATTGAGCGTGGGCAACAGCATGAAGAGCAACATCAGCGCGATGAGCACGGCCAAAAGCGGCGCGGAATAATCGCCTGCGTCGCGATCTTGCGCAAACAGGCCGCGACCGAGGGCTTCGAACGGAGTTTCCGCGGCGGTGATGACGCGATCAAACTCCGTAGGACTCGGAATCTGTACGGTGGGCAATACGCCCTGCAATTCCTCTTTGATCTTGGGAATGTTGTCGCTGCTTTTCGCGAGGATGATCGCGAAAAATTCTCCCGCGTTCGCATGCAGGTATGAGCTGGTCTTCGCGGTACTGAGCGGCACCCACACGTCGGAGAACGAAGTTATGCGGAAAATCGGAACGTTTTCCACGACGCCGATCACGCGAAAGCTTTGGCCGTCGGCTTCGATGGTTTTGCCCACCGCGCTTTGTCCTGCAAAAAGAAGGCGGCGCGTGGCTTCGTTGATGACCGCGACCATGTTCGCGTCTTTCTCATCCTGCCGGGTAATCGGGCCGCCTTCGAGAAATTTGAAATCCAAAATTTCCCAAAACTCGCCGTCGGTGCGTTTGAGATAGAGCGTGTGCTTCACTTGGTTTTTGAATGAAGTCACCGAGCGCTGCATAGAAAAGAGCGATACTTTTTCCGCGCTCGTCAACGGCCGCACGTAGCGCTCCAAGAACCAATACGGCGAAGCCCCGGTGCGCGCATGGCCTTTTTCCGAGTTTTCGATGCGCACGGAGTAGATGCCGAGCATGCGGTCGGTTTTAAGCTCCGGCGCAAGCGGCCCAAACTCATGATCGAACATCGCCGTGGCCACCATCAACACAATCAAAGTAAAACTGATGCCGAACAAACTGATGAAGGTGAAAAACTTTCGGCGTTGCAGCACCTTCAATGCAATTTTCAAATAGTTTTTGAGCATGGTCTGGTCCCTTGTTGCTTGAAGCTCGATGCTTGGTGCTCGTTGCTGGTTGCTCGTTGCTCACTGTTTTGACCAGTTACCAGCAACCAACGACCAGCTACCCGTTTCAATTCACTTGCCGTCCGTCAAAGAGGCGCACAATGCGCTCGGTCTTTTCACTGAAGCGCGGATCATGCGTCACCATCACCACCGTGGTCTTTTCGTTTTTATTGAGGTCCATCAGAATGTCCATAATCTCGTCACCCATCTGGCTGTCGAGATTGCCCGTCGGCTCGTCGGCGAGCAGAATTTTCGGTTTGCCGACGATCGCACGCGCGATGGCGACGCGCTGTTGTTGCCCGCCGGAAAGCTGCGAAGGAAAATGATGCACGCGCGCCGTGAGGCCGACGCGATCCAATGCTGCCAGAGCCAAGCGCCGGCGCTCGGCATTTGACATCCGGCGGTACAACAATGGAATTTCCACGTTGTCAACCACGCTCAAATCGGGAATGAGATGAAAGCTTTGAAAAATGAAACC
>JABWAN010000635.1 GCA_013361015.1 Candidatus Zhuqueibacterota bacterium
GAGTGAGTTGGCAAATTTCGACCCGCTGGCGCTAGTGCGTTACAAAGGCAAGCTCTATATGCTCGCCGATCGCGTGGGCAATCATCTCACGCTGGTTTATAATAAAAAGCTCGTGCCGCATCCGCCGCGCACCACGCAAGAGCTGCTCGAAATGGGTAGAAGACTGAGCAAAGACACGGACGGCGACGGCCGCATCGATCAATATGCGCTCGCGTGGAATTTCATCGAGCCATTTTTCTTCATTCCGTTCATGGGCGGTTATGGCGGCTGGGTGATGGATGACGACGCGCGCCCGACGCTCAATACGGCGGCGACGATCAATGCGAGCAAGTTCATCGGCCAATTGCGCGAGCAAAAAATCGTTCCGTTCGAATGCGATTTGAATATTGCAAACGAGCTATTCAAATCCGGCAAAGCCGCCATGGTCATAAACGGCCCGTGGAGTTGGGGCGGCTATCTCGATGCGGGCGTTGACATCGGGGTCACGCGCATTCCGCTCGTTTCCGAAACCAGGCTGTGGCCCACGCCCATGATTTCTGCTACCGGCTTTTGTTTGAACGTCAACGCCACCGGCGAGCGCCGCGAGCGCGTGCTCAAGCTGCTGCGCTTCCTCACCGAGCCGGAGAATGAATTGGAATACACCCGCGCCATTCGCGCCATTCCTTCGCGCCTCGAAGCGCGCCGCGATTCCATCTTCTTCAAAGACCCGATTCTGCTTGGCTCGCAAGATCAAATCACCGTGGGTCGAGCCATGCCCATCGCGCCGGAGATGCGCGCGATTTGGGACGCCATGCGTCCAGCGTATCAAAGCATCATCAACGGCCACCTCACACCCGAGCAAGCCGCAAAGAAGATGCAGGACGACGCGAACAAATTGATCGCGGAGATGTTCGCGCAGTGAAGCCGTGCTTGTACTTTGTCTAAAAAGTTTTTACTTCACGCAGGAGTGATGGTCTATGCCGGCCAGGGATTTGTATCACGACGCCGTCAAGCATGCGCTCAACAAAGATGGTTGGGCAATAACGCACGACCCTTTGCGATTGCGCTGGGGGACCAAAAGATGTTTATGTGGATTTGGGCGCAGAGCGGCTTCTTGCTGCGGAGAAGTCTGGGCAGAAAATCGCGATTGAAATCAAGAGTTTTGCTGGACCTTCTTCTCTTGCAGATCTTGAGAATGCAGTTGGTCAATACATTCTCTATCGCGATATCCTCGCGCAAACCGAGCCTCAGCGTGAAGTCTACCTTGCCGTCCACGAAGCGGTTTATATTGACGTCTTCCTGAAGCCTATCGGCCAATTGCTGCGAATGAATAATCGCATCAAGTTGCTTGTGTCCGAACCGAAAAGCGAGGTGATTCTACAATGGATACCTTAGAAAACTACCGCCAAATCATTCAAAGAGTGCTCGAAGAGTACGCCGCCATTCCTTATGCCTACGGCGACATCCGAAGTGAAGTCATCGCGGATGTCAAGGGCGATCATTATTTGTTATTGACGCAGGGATGGGAGAAAAACAAACGCGTTCATGGCTGCCTCATTCATATCGACATTGCCGACGGGAAGGTGTGGATACAACGCGACGGCACGGAGCAAGGCGTCGCGAACGAATTGGTCGCCGCAGGCATTCCCAAGAATCGCATCGTGCTTGGCTTTCAGCCTGCGGATATTCGCCCCTACACGGAGTTTGCAGTTTGAACGCGAGAATCCGGATCGAACGCGCATGGCTGAATACATGAGGCCGCTTCTCTGCCTCATGAGATTTGACGATCAAGTTCGGTAGTGTTCAGCCACGGTTAAGTCGTGGCTAGCTTTTGAATGCTGACAATAGCCAATGCCATGGCCAATCAAAACATGAGCACGGAATTCAAGAAGCAAAACTCATTAGAGCCTCGCATCGTTTTGATCCGCCACGGCCGTTCAGCTCACGTGCATCGCGAGGGATGGATTGATGCGGAAGGCGTACGACGTTGGCGAGAAGCATACGATGCAGCCGGCGTCGCTCAAGAGGACGCGCCGCCATTGGCCCTCATCAACCACGTCGCTCGCGCTCATGTGATCGTCGCAAGTGATTTGCCTCGCGCCACAATGTCCGCTCATCGACTCGCGCCTGGCCGGCATATCGAGACCTCCTCACTGCTGCGCGAGACCGTGCTCGAGATTCCGGCGTGGCTCCCACTCCGCTGGCCTCTTGCGGCGTGGGCTGCGTTCATTCATTTGCAATGGGGCTATCAAGTGCTGCGAGGAAGCGATACGCCATTGGAAGAACAACAGCGGGCCACGGCTGCCGCCGATTGGCTTGTTGCTAGGGCGCAAAGAGAAGCGCTCATCGCGGCGGTTACGCATGGTGTTTTTCGAAGACTCCTCGGTCGCCGCTTGGTAGCAAAGGGATGGCGAGCAACGTCTCGGCGACATAGCTATCGAGTATGGAGCGCGTGGGAGTATGTGAGTCCGAAGCAGGCTGCTTGAAAACGCAACTATTGCTATACTCTCGCTTTTCAAAGTAAAACCCAAAGCCACTTTCAAACCTTGGCTGAATCATCATCGAAAGGGATTTATTTGCGCCGAATAGCTTGCATAGTAGTTCTCTTCCTCCTCGCTTGCACTCAACCCGTACCTCGCGCCGAGCGTGTTCCCGCATGGAGCAAAGGCGCGGTGTGGTATCAAATCTTTCCCGAGCGCTTTCGTAACGGCGATCCCTCGAACGATCCCACCGCTGAAGACGCCGGCATCGCAGACTATCCCAACTGGCAAGTCTCGCCGTGGACTTCGGATTGGTACAAGCCTCAGCCGTGGGAGCAAGACCGCAGCAACAACTTCTACGAAGTCGTATTCACGCGGCGCTATGGCGGCGATGTGCAGGGCATGATCGACCGCTTGGATTATCTCGCGGCGCTCAACATTGACGCGATCTATCTCAATCCCGTGTTCGATGCGCGAAGCTCGCACAAGTATGACGCGGCCACCTTTCATCATATCGATCACAACTTCGGCCCGAATCCCGTTGCGGATCGACAACTCATTGCCAATGAAACGAACGAGCCTGCCACATGGCAATGGACAAGTGCGGACTCGCTTTTTCTCCGCTTCATTAAAGCAGCGCATCGCCGCAACATCAAAGTCATTCTCGACGGCGTGTTCAATCACGTGGGCACGGATTTCTGGGCGTTTCGCGACGTGAGAGCCAAAGGCAAAGCTTCACCCTATGCGCATTGGTTCGTGGTGCGCGCGTGGGATGATCCCGCCACGCCGGAAGATGAGTTCGACTATCAAGGCTTTTGGGATTTGCGCAGCATGCCCGTGTTTCGTGAAAATGAAATGGGTCTCGTCACCGGCCCTCGTGAATACATCTTTGCGATCACGAAGCGTTGGATGGATCCGAATAACGACGGCGATCCGAGCGACGGCGTCGATGGCTGGCGCCTCGACGCGCTTTCGGAAATGAACAAGGAAGGCTTTTGGGCAGATTGGTGCAAACTCGTGCGCGAGATCAATCCCGAAGCTTATACCGTCGGCGAAATTTGGGGCGTGGCGAATGATTGGCTCGACGGCACGCGCTTCGATGCGGTGATGAATTATCCCGTAGCATACGCGATGCGTAACTTCTTCATCGGCGGCGAAGAGAAGTGGAACGCGACGCGCTTTGATCGCGAGCTAATCAAGCTGCGCAGCATGTATCGCGAACAGACCAATCACGTGATGCAAGTGTTGATCGACAGCCACGACACCGACCGCGTGGCAAGCATGAGCAAGAACGACGGCGAGCGCGGCTTTGATCAACGCGCGAATCGTCGTAACAATCCCAACTACGATCCCACCAAACCGACTGCCGATGACGTGCGCACGCAAAAGATGATCGCCGCGTTTCAAGCCGCGTACGTGGGCGCGCCGATGTTGTACTATGGTGATGAAGCCGGCATGTGGGGCGGCGATGATCCCGATTGCCGCAAGCCGATGGTGTGGGACGACCTCGTTTATCAACCCGAAACATACGGCAGTGTGTCGAATTATACCGAGAGCGACTCGGTGCGATTTGATGCGACGCTGTATGCTTTTTATCAAAATCTTTTTGCTCTGCGGCGCCGCCATCCCGCGTTGCGTGCCGGCTCGTTTCAAACACTGCATCGTGATGACGAGAAGGGTGTTTATGCTTTTCGGCGCGAGTTGGGTGAGGACGTGGTGTTTGCCGTGTTCAACACGGGCACGAGCGAGGCGAGCCTGACGCTGCCGGTTGAGCGGAATGAGCAAGCGTTTCAGGAAATATTGCGCGGACAGCACGAAC
>JABWAN010000636.1 GCA_013361015.1 Candidatus Zhuqueibacterota bacterium
AGAATGGTGATGATGAGCCGTTTTTGTGCATGGCAAGCTCTGATGGGTTGGTACTGTGGTTTCGGTATCGCCGTGACGCTGTTTGCCGGCCGCAGCGCGGCACAGGAAACACATTCGGTGGCATTGGATTCCAACGCCGTCCCGACGGGTGCAATGTTGAGTCAGTGGCGGGACCTGACTACCCCCATGCAGCGCGCTTCGTCCGCCGTGCCCGCGGCTGTAGAAGATTGTGCGCTCATTTATGATCCGATCGCGCACGCACTCGTGCTCTTCGGCGGCAAAAACGATCAAAATGAAAACTTGAATGAAGTGTGGGCGCTCGATCTCAACACGGACGTTTGGCAAAAGTTCGCCGTTGCAGGCGACAGTCCTCCGGCGAGTGAGGATCACGTTGTGCTCTATGATCCCCTCAGCCATCGCATGATTTTACACGGCGGCGAAAACGGCGGCACGTGGAACAACACTTGGTCGTTTGATTTGAAGACGCACCGATGGCGCGATCTGACCCCGCAAAGCGGTGCGCCGCGCCGCGAAGATCACACGGCAGTTTTTGATAGGCATGGCAAGCGTATGGTCATCTTCGGTGGCCGCGATAATGAGCGCAAGCATCTTTATGAGATGTGGGCTTTTGATCTCAATCCTCATTCAACACGTTTTGAGACCTGGAAAAATTTGACCGTGGAAGAGAATCATCCCGGAGCGCGTGTCGATCATACGGCCGTCTACGATCTCAAAAGAAATCGCATGGTGATTTATGGCGGATGGGATAAAGAGAACAATGAATGCCTCGATGACACTTGGTTTTTTTTCTTTGCAAATCGTTCCGACAGCGCGGGCAAGTGGCGCGAGCTGAAGACGAGACGTGAGCATCCACCCAGGCGCAGGCAGGCCGTGGGGGTTCATGACGAAGCGCGGAACCTTTTTATAATTTGCGGCGGTTACGGTGATAAAGGTTATCTTAATGATGTGTGGGCTTTCGATCTCCAGAGTAATACTTGGATCAATATCACCCCTGGGCCGCGTCCTCGGCTGGATCATCAAGCGATTTATGATCCCAGAAGCCAGCGCATGCTTTTGTGGGGCGGCGATGCGCACCTTCCCAACAAGTTTCACGATCTGTGGGAGCTGGCGATAACACCGGATTGGTCGCTGGATTCGCTGCGCAGAAAAGTAGCGCCGAAAATCAGCTCGAAGTGAGGCGCTCTTTGCGCGCGCAGCCGAGTCTCATTTAATCACCTGGAATCATAAAGAGCCCAAATTCTCCCATGCACTCTCCTCTTGAAATGGCCTCGCAAGACGGCGGCGTACCGTTGAAATTTTTTCTCACGAAGGACCTAATGCCCGATGCCGAGACGCTTGCGCAATTGCAGGCATTGGCGCGCGCAGAAGGTTTAGCCCATCACGTCAGCGTATTGCCGGACGTGCATCGCAAAAGCCGCAATCTCAGTCCCACGGGCACCGTCACCGTCACAAAGGGCGCGATCATCCCACGCGCGGTGGATACTGGAATCTGTTGCGGCATGCGCATGGTGCGCACTGAAATCGATGCGCAGGCATTGTCGGCGTCGGTGCTTGATGCGCTCTTCGACGAGCTGCGACGCACCATTCCGGTTTTGGAGCATAAGAACGAAGTGCTCAGCAAACAAGAAGTGGGCGAGATTCTCGTGCAAGGGGGGAAATGGAGCCAAAAGAAATTCGGGCTGAGTGAGGAGGAGATGAATTGCATCGAAGATCGCGGCACGATGCCGGTCGATACACACGACGCAGAGGCGATTCTCGCGGCCGTGCCGGAGAAGGCGATCAAAAAGGGCCGGCATTGTTTGGGCACTCTCGGCGATGGCAATCATTTTCTCGAATTGCAAGAGATCGTCGAAGTGCTTGATGAGGAAATCGCACGCCGGCTCGGATTGCACGCCGGCAAAGCGATATTCATGTTGCACACCGGCTCGCGCAGCGTGGGTAGTAAAATGATGAAAGGCTATTTGGAAGAATTCGAGGAGAGAAAGCTTTTTAATAGCGCGGCACGGCCGCTCTGGGCTATGCCCGCGGATTCGGAAGAAGGTTTGCAGTATGCTCGGGCCGTGACCGCAGTCTCGAATTTCGGCTTCGCCAATCGCATCGCCATTACGGAGCAACTGCGCGCGGCCGTGCGAAAGGTTTTGCATGATGATTCCATAAAGATGCCCTTGCTCTATGATTGCGCGCATGTGAGCATTAAGCCGGAGCAATGGCATGACGAGCAACTGTGGGTGCATCGCCACGGTGCGAGCCGCGCGTTGCCGCGTTCGTATTGTGCCGAGCACCCGGTCTTCTCCAAAACCGGCCAGCCCATTCCGATTCCCGGCTCGATGGGACATGATTCGTTCATCGGCGTCGCGGACGAAGGCGCGCTGGCAGCGTTCGGCTCGGTCAATCACGGCGCGGGCCGCTTGCTGGATAAGCCGGAAGCAATGGCGCAATTTTCAGAAGCGCAGGTCGAACGAGAAATGCGCGCCAAGAATATTCGGTTGTATCGCTATGGCTCGGACAATATTGCGGAGCAAGCGCCGAGTTCATTCAAAGATATCACACAAGTCATTGAAGCCATGTCGTCATTGAAGCTTGCGAAGCCGGTAGTGCGCCTACGGCCTATGGCGGTGTTGAAAGGATGAAGCCGGCAAGACAAAAAATGCAGGCAGAATTGTCGAAGCCAGCGAACAAGAAGCTGTTATATCCTCGGGCTTCGTGGAATCCGCTTGCGCCAGGTTTTTGAAACGCACCGCATTGAGGTGATAGAGTCATGGATAGTATCTCAAAACTCGCAGTGATTGGCGCGGGCAAGATGGGCGAGACGCTCATTAAGGCCTTGCTGGAAACCCATTTGCTCGCCGCCGAGCAAGTCATAGCAACGGCAAAACATGCGCGGCGATTGGAAGAAATCGCGGAGCGCTGCAAGGTGGCCGTCACGTTGGACAATCGTGAAGCGATTGCGGCGGCGGAGGTTATTCTGCTGTGTGTAAAACCGCAAACCCTGCGCGATGTGCTCAATGAGATTAAGTCCGTTGTGCGCCCGGAACAAATGCTGATATCGATTGCAGCCTCGGCGACCACGGCGTTCATCGAACGCCATTTGGACAACACGGCGCCGGTGGTGCGCGCCATGCCAAACACACCGGCGTTGGTGCGCGCGGGGATGACGGTCCTTTGCCCGGGCAAGCATGCGCGCGAGGAACATCTGCAACGTGCACGGCAAATCTTCGACGCCGTGGGCCGCACCTTGATCATCGACGAAAAATATATGGACGCTGTGACGGCGCTGAGTGCGAGCGGGCCGGCTTATATCTACGTCATTTTGGAATCACTCGCCGAGGGCGGATTGAAAGTGGGGCTGCCGCGGCAAGTGGCAACGGAGCTGGCAGCACAAATGTGTTTTGGCGCCGCGCGCATGGTTTTGGAAACCGGCGCGCACCCCGCGTTGCTCAAAGATGCGGTTACCACACCGGCTGGTTGCACGATTGACGGCATTCTGCAATTGGAAGAAGGCGGCTTGCGCGTCACGCTCATCAAGGCTGTGGTGGAGGCCACGCGCCGCGCAACACAGCTTATTGAGAGTTGAATCGTTACCATCCAACGCGCCGTAATCAAAAAGAGAAAAACTCGCCCACAGAAATGATTCCGGCAGTTTCACTTCTGCGGGATTTCCTTTTGGTGGGCGATTTCTTGCGAGAACGAACTGCTATGAACTACTGCTTCTGTATTCTCGGCTGGCATTTTTACGAAGAGTTCTACGAACAACTCGATCGTATCGCGGGCGACAAATACATCATCTGCCATCGCGCGCACGAATATTTTGCCGAGCGCCCGCGGCTCTTTGAAAAGCTGCGCGCCGGTCTGCACTTCTGCCCGAATCGCGGCTTGGAATGGGGCGGCTATCATCAGTTCATTGAGATGAAACTGCACGAGCCTTATGAGTTTGTCATTTTTTGCCACGATGATATTGTGATCAAAGACGCGCGCTTCGCCGTGGCACTCGCGGAAAAACTACGCGACCACAAAATTAAAGTCATTGGCAATGGCCGCAACGGCACGGATTGGGAGTTCCGCTTTGAAAAGTACAAAGGCCGAATGCCCTTCACGGACGAGGATGATTTCATCGTGCGCACCGTGCGCGGGTCCTTCTTCGCGGCGCGTTCCGAGATCTTTCAAACGCTCGGAAATTTTCCGGTTTACTGGCCGGCGAAGACGATGAAGCAGGGAAATCTCTCGCTGCGCAATTTCGGCTACC
>JABWAN010000637.1 GCA_013361015.1 Candidatus Zhuqueibacterota bacterium
GCGATTCATTTGATGGTAGATCGCGGCAAAAAGCGAGTCGCTGCGCTCCACCACGTCGACGAATTTCACATAGAGCTGGTCGTCATAAACCATTTTGCCGATAGTGCCCTGCCCTCTACTGATCTGCGCGGTGATGTCATCCAGACTTTGCGTGACCAAGTGCATGTAGCGCGCGGTTTCATCGAAGGTATCGAGAATCGCCGTGAGGTCGATCGGGCTGCGGCTGAGAATAATATCACCGTCTTCGACGTGTGCAGCTTTGAGTGATCCGCCGACGATCGAAACCACTTTGCTGCCCACCAAGCCTTCGGTTTCGATCAAGGCATGCGCGTCTTTTTTGATCAAGCGCCGGGCTTCATTATCCAAACGAAAAGTGACGAGCACGTTGCCGCCCGGTGTTTCCGGCAGATTGACCGCTTCGACCACGCCGATATCGATGCCGGAGAGCCGCACTGCGGCGCCAACGCGCAAGCCTGCAACGTTTTCAAACGGCGACTTCAAACGAAAGGTCGCTTCGAAAATCTTCTCCTTGCCCGCCAAGAAAAAGATTCCCCAGGTGACCAAGCCGATTCCGCCGGCGACAAAGATTCCCAACCACAGGAGACGATTTTTTTTCATGAGACTTTTGCGGAAGAAAAATATTGCTGCACAAAAGGATGTGGATTGCTTTGCAACTGCTCGAAGGCGCCGCGTGCCACGATCTCGCCCTCGTGCAACACTGCAATAGTGTCCGCAGTGCGCGCCGCGCTTTGCAAGTCGTGTGTGATGCTCATGGATGTGACGCCGGTTTGTTTTTTCAATCGCGTGATCAACTCGTCAATTTCCGAGGTTGTGATGGGATCGAGGCCAGTGGTAGGCTCATCGTACAACACCAGGTCGGGAGTCAAAACGAGGGCGCGCGCCAAACCCACGCGCTTTTGCATGCCGCCCGAAAGCTCGGCAGGATATTTATGTAACGCCGCTTCCATGCCCACAAAGCTCAGCTTCTCGCGAATAATGCGATCACGCTCGTCTTTTGGCAAACGCAAATGGCGTTCGAGATGAAAAGCCAAATTTTCTTCAACGGTCATGGAATCGTATAGCGCTGCATGTTGAAACACGTACCCAATGCGCTTTCTGATCTCATCCAGCTTCGCATGCGGAAGGCCGACGATTTCCACATCTGCAATCTTGATGCTGCCTTCCTCCGGAATTAGCAATCCCACGAGACACTTCAGCAGCACGCTCTTGCCGCTCCCGCTGCGCCCCAAAATTACGAAGGTTTCGCCTTTGGCCACCTCGAGCGAGACCCCCCGCAGAACTTGTTGTGCGCCGAAGCTTTTATGGAGATTGGAAATTGTAATCACTCGTTCGTCCGTTGTCTGTTCTCGCGCGTATGAGTAAAACTCGGCAGTTGGTCCTGTGGCGCGCCCACGACTGCTTTGACAAACCATTGGAAGTTTTGCGTCGCATAAAATTTCCCGCCACGATAGTAAACGCCGCAACCGAGTTGCAATGCTTTGGTGGAGAGAATATTTCCACGATGCCCGTCCGACTTCATCCAAACAGCATAATGGTGAATTTCACCAACACCACATCCGCAACGATAGTGAGCACCGTGGCGAGCACAACCGCGATCATCGCGCTCCTGCCCACGCCCGTGGTGCCGCCGGAAGTGTTATAGCCGAGATAACATGCCATAGAGCCGATGATGAACCCGAACACCGCGGTCTTGCCCAGGGCCGGCAATACAGTGCGGAGATTGAGAAAGCGCAGCGCGGAATCGAAATATAGTTTGAGCGACATATTCTGTTCGATGCGTAACACGAAGAATCCGCCCAGGAGTGCGAGGAAATTGGCATAGACGGTGAGAATGGGCAGCATGAGCATGCACGCGAGCACGCGTGTGACCACCAGATAATGAAACGGATTCAACGCGGCCACCTCCATCGCGTCGATTTGCTCGGTGACGCGCATGGCTCCCAACTCCGCGCCGATGCCGGCCCCCACCCTGCCGCTGACGACCAATGCGGTGATGATCGGCCCGATCTCGCGCAGCACGGCGACGGCGATCATGCTGGGCAAAAGGCCTTGTCCGCCGAAGCGCGCCAGTGTGCTGCTGGTTTGCATTGCGAGCACCATGCCGATGGCCAGACCCGCAACCCCAACAATGAGAACGGATTTAGCGCCGATCTCGTACATCTGACGTCCGGTTTCCAGCCATTCGAAAGGCCGGCGGAAAAGCTGTGCGAAGAAACGCGCTATGAACAACACGTAGAGCGCAATACCTTCGAAAAAATTGACGACTGACGACATGAAACCCTGTTGCTTCCTGCTAAACAGTTTGGCGCTGAATCCACCGGCAGCGTTTTTTTTTGCAAAGCTGCAAGCGCCGTGCGCCTACTTTCATTAAAGGCGCCACGCACTTGAAAAGCTCGTGGCGCCTTATGTGACCTTATTTGCTAAGCACCGTTTTCTGCGCGGCAAAGATTTTCCCGCGCACTCACTTGCGCGCTTTGCCTTGATTGGCGACGGCCTGCATCGCTTGCTGCGTTGCTTCTTCATCGCCGAGATAGTAGCTGCGCAGCGGTTGGAGCTTTTCGTCCAATTCATAAACCAGCGGAATACCGGTGGGTATATTGAGCTCGACGATCTGCTCGTCGGAAATGTTGTCGAGGTATTTCACCAAACCGCGCAGCGAATTGCCGTGCGCAGCAATGATGACGGAACGACCGGCCGCAACCACCGGCTTGATGGTTTGATGCCAGTGCGGTAGAAAGCGCGCAATCGTATCCTTCAAAGATTCAGTGCGCGGCAATTCTTCCACGGTCAATTCACGATAGCGCACATCGTTGCCGGGATAGCGGGCATCCGCGGAATCCAACGCAGGCGGAGGCGTGTCAAAGCTCCGGCGCCATACATGCACTTGCTGGTCGCCATACTTTGCCGCGGTCTCTGCTTTGTTCAAGCCTTGCAATGCGCCGTAGTGCCTTTCATTCAAACGCCAGGAATGATGAATCGGAATCCACATGAGATCCATTTCATCCAACACCGCCCACAGCGTGCGAATAGCGCGCTTGAGCACGGAGGTGTACGCCAACTCGAATTTGAAGCCATTCTCCTTTAAAATTTGCCCGGCCTGTCTGGCTTCATTTCTGCCTTTTTCGGAAAGATCGACGTCAGTCCAGCCGGTGAAGCGATTCTCTTTGTTCCACACGCTTTCACCGTGACGCAACAACACCAGTTTGGTCATGAATCATTCTCCTCGCTAGTTTAACTGCTCGCAACGAGCCCTTGCACATAAACAAAATCACCAGTTCTGGGATCAAAAACATAACTCAATTGTTCACGGCGATTCGCACGCAATGAGGGCGGCACCACGGACACGTGCACCCAACCGGAATTCGGCCCTTCGGCGCGATTGTAACACTCGCAGATGACTTGATCGAAAGCGAGATTTTGCGCGACCCATTGTGCCAACGCGAGCGTCGTCATGCCCGGCACTTCAATGTCACACGCCTGCCCTTGGGTGTGCTGGCTTTTACTGGTCCAATTGGGCGGTTTCGCTTTGAGCGCGCGTTCGAGCGCTTGCGAGCGAAAGACGCTATTGACGTGACATTGCCCCAAGGCGTTTTTAATCGGCTGTATGACAGTGCGTACCACATAAACGGCAAAGCGCAATTCGGTAGCACTCGGAAAGGCGTTCACAATGCCGCGCCGGCTCGCGATATCGGATTTCGTCAGGGATAGCACGTTGAAGTCGCGCGAGGCCAGATCCTCCGGCTTTGCTTCAAACGGGAATTGCTCCCACGGAACGTTGGACAAATCTGCCATGACCATACCTTTCTTTGGAGGTTGATTGCAACATCAATGGTAAGCTACCGCGCTTGCATGCGTTCCCCACGCCCTTCCCGCTCACGGATGACTTCCGCCAAGCGATCGGGGAAATTGGTGATGATGGCATCCACGCCGAGTTCCAACATGCGGTGCATGAGCGGTTTGTCATTCACCGTCCACACGTGCACGTCCTTGCCGGCCGCACGCGCTTTGCGCATAAATTCCGGGCTGATCAAATAGTGATTTGCGCTGAGCACCTCGACCGGGCCGTTGAAGACGCCTTCGTGATATTCTTCCTTTCCGAAAATATAGCCGACCCGTATTTCCGGTGCGAGCTTTTTTATTTCATCCGCTACTTGATGACCGAAAGAAGTGACGATACACTCCGCTTCAAACTTTTCGCGGCGAATAGTTTCGACCACCAGCCGGGCGAGG
>JABWAN010000638.1 GCA_013361015.1 Candidatus Zhuqueibacterota bacterium
CCATACGAAGCGCCGAGCGCGCCCACGCGTTCGCCGTCCATCCACGGATAACGCGCGAGCGCGGCTTCCAAACCTTTTTGCAGATCAACGAGCGGCTTGCCGCCCCAATCGCCGCGAATGGCATCCGTGAAGGCCTGGCCGTAACCGGTGGAGCCGTGAAAATCGACCATCACCGCGGCATAGCCCGCGCCGGCGTAGGCTTGCGGATTCCAACGATAGTGGAAGTCATTGCCGAACGAACCCTGCGGCCCGCCGTGAATGAGAAACGCGACGGGATATTTTTTGCTTGCATCAAAATCCACGGGCTTCACGACGTAGCAATACACCGTTTCATCATTCCAGCCTTTGAAGCTGAACTGCTCCGGCTCGCCAATGCGCGCTGCGGCAACTTTCTCCGCATTGATGCGGGTCACGGCGCGAACGTCGCTGCCATTCGACAATGCCGAATACAATTCCACGGGCGAGCGCAAATGGTCGAGGCCGTAAACTAGGCGAGCACCGGCGAGACCGACGCTGCGCACCTGGCCGTCTTTCACCACCATGCTCACTTTGCCGCTTGCCGCGTCAATCGAGAACAGAGAAGTCTGTCCGATATTGCCCGCTGCAGCATAAATCGTTTTGCCATCCGCCGACCACACGACAAAGTTCGGCGAGCGATCCCAATTCTCCGTGAGCACGCGCTCTTTGCCGTCGGCCCAGTTGCGCAGCACGATGCGAAAACGATCGGCTTCATAACCGGCGCGACTCATGGCCAAATATGCGAGCGTTTTGCCATCGGGAGAGAAGACCGGCTGCGTGTCCCAAGCTTTGTTGTTCGAGGTGAGACATTGCGGTTGGGCGGAGCCATCGACGGGCACGAGGTACAGATCAAAGTTCGTCGACCACGCTTCTTCACGACCCGCCACGCGCGCGGTGAAAATGAGGCTCTTGCTATCCGGCGTGAACGTGATTTCTTCCATACCGCCGAACGGTTTCGAAGGCGAATCTGCCTCCATGCCTTTCATGAGATCGACAGCCTCGCCGCCATTGGCCGGCAACACGAAGACATGCGAGCGACGACCGTCTTTCCACGTGTCCCAATGGCGCACGAAGAGTTTGTCATAAAGCTGGCCACTCGTTTTGCGTTGGGAAGCGGCGTCAAGTTTGTTCGTGGTGCAATCAATGCTCTCGCAATCAGGAAAGACTTCCATGGACACCGCGAGCAGTTTGTTATCGGGAGAAAGTGTGAAGCCACCGACATCAAGCGGCAAACTAGTTTTTTGCTCCGCTTCACCGCCATCAACTGGCATGCGCCACACTTGCGCGGAACCGGAGCGCGTGGAGAGGAACCAAATGCTCCTGCCCTCTTTCGACCAAAGCGGGCTGTAGTCTCCGCTCGGATGCGTTGTGAGTTGGCGCAGGTTATTGCCGTCAACGCCGACGAGCCACAAATCCGTGCGCCCGCGATTGGCGTCGAGATCGGTTTTGCGCAGCGTGAACGCCACCCATTTGCCATCCGGTGAAACTTGCGGCTCGGAAATGCGATCCATCGCGAGCATGTCGTGAATGGAGAAAGGGTGAGTGGCAGGTTGCGCGAAAACGATTTGCGTGATGAGAGGCACCAGCAGATACAGCAACAGAGCACGGGGGCGCATAAGGTTCTCCATAAGGGTTGGTTTGGTTAGATCATGTTATTCTACATTTGGTAGCGAGTCGAGATCGACAAGATGCAATCCTTGAATACGATTGAAGTGTTTAGAATTGATGGTTATCAACGGAAGGTCATGAACCAGACAAGTTGCGGCTATGAAAGTGTCCTTGATGCCGATTTGTATATTTTGATGAATCAAATCCGCATCGAGGGCGGCGGCGCGCTGCGCGATGTTTTTCGTCACGGGTAAAATATCAAAAGAGGTTCGAAGTGTTTCAATATCCGATTGACGGCCGGCGCGACAAGCTCCAAACTCTAGCTCGTAAACCGTAATCACGCTCAAGCTCGGATTATATGCGGACAGCGAACGTACAAAGTATGAACGGCGTTTGTCTCGCACGCGCGCATGCTGGATGAGAACGGATGAATCTAAGACAGCGACTCTTCGCGCCATTGCTGCCATCTCTCGTCCAATTCTTTAAATGCTTGTTCGATATCTTGATCTTCCGCCCACATTCCCAAAGTTCTATCCGCGAAAACCAGCAATGCTTTTCTATTCGACTTGCGGCTTTGTTTGGAGCCCTTTCTCCCATTCGGAGCTACGATGGCGATCTTAACAGTTTTTTTTCCGACTTTAGCAAGTTGATCATACGCAGACTTGGGTATTTCCAAGTAAGGCTTTTGCGCCAGTCTTGCAGTAATCATGCGATGCCTCCAAAGATTCCTTTGTTTCTGTTATTCGATACTCCATCGTCAATATAAGATTCGAAGCCTGATTATCAAGCGCTTTTTCGCGGATTAAAAGCATGCGCGCGCTTGTTTTCCTTCCTGTGGCGTGACACCAATTCGCCATAAATCCAAACGTTGCCTTCGAACGTATCTCAACTGTATTTCGCAGGCCACGCGGACTTTCTTAAATTGCATTCTTTCGAAAGGCGGAACCATGAAATTTAACAAATCCTCGCGTTCATTGCTCTTTGCACTGGCCTTGTTGGCTGCGCGTGTGAATCTTCTCGCGGCCGCGGAGCCGAACAATGTGCCCGATCATTCTTTGTTCACGCAAGTGCTGCGCGATCACGTCAAAGCCGGCGCGGTGAATTACAAAGCGATTAAAGCGGATGCGCGTTTCCCGCAGTACATTGCCATGCTGCAAAAGACCAATCCGGAGACCGTTCCCGAGCAGCATCGTCTCGCGTTTTGGATCAACGCGTATAATGCCTTCACGATTCAATACGTCCTCAACAAGTACCCCCTCAAATCGCTTATGAACAAGCTTTCGTACGCCACCGGCGGCGGCACCTTCAAAACTAAGTTCATCGAGCTCAACGGAAAAAAGTATTCATTGAACGACATTGAGAACGACATCATTCGCCCGATGGGCGATCCGCGTATTCACTTCGCGCTCGTGTGCGGCGCGAAAAGTTGCCCGCCGTTGCGCTCGGAGGCTTATGAGGGCGAACGGATCGGCGAGCAAATGGACGAGCAGGGCAGACTCTTCTTCAGCCAAGCAGACAAAAACCGTTTTGATTTCGAGAAGAAAGAAATCTACCTCTCAAAAATTTTCGACTGGTTCAAAGACGATTTCAGAAAAGACGGCAAAACCGAATTGGATTTCATCAGCCGGTACTTGCCGGAAGAACAAGCGCGAAAGCTCCTGGCCAATGCGGCGACGTTGAAGGTGAAGCACACGGAGTATGATTGGGATTTGAACGAGTGAATGTATGTGGAACGAGGATCGTGGATCGAGAATAGAAGATAGTAGATCGAAGATCGTGAAAACTGGTTTGGGATTCGCTATCTATACTGGCCTATTTTTGAAATTGTTTGGTCGAGGAGGAAGCATCGAGGATCGTATCGTGCGAAACGCTTTTTTCAATGATCGATTCTCTGTCCTTGATCTTCGAATCTCACAGGAGGCGCGGTGTACGACACAGCAGCTTTGAGCAAAGTTCAATCACCGGCGAGCCAACCTCAACAGGTCTTGGTCTCCATCATCATTCCCACGTTCAATGAAGTGGCGAACATCCGGCGGCAAGCGGCGGCGCTCGCGCCATTGCCGGAAGCCGAAGTCATCTTTGTGGACGGCGGCAGTTCGGACGGCACGCCGCAAGAGCTGCGCGCTTGTTGTGCTCATGCCCCTTTGCGTTTCATTCATGCCCGGCAACGGCGTTCTTCTCAGATGAATGCTGCCGCTCGCATTGCCAAAGGCGAATGGCTCATCTTTCTGCACGCGGATACTTCTCTGCCCTGCGCATCATTTCAACACTTTCTACAATACGCCAAATCCCGGCGGGAACTCAATGCCGGAGCTTTTACTTTTCGCGTTGCACACGAGCGCGCAGCATATCGCTATTTGGAATTTTATGTCGGCCTGCGCAGCCGTTTGTTAAAACTGCCCTACGGCGATCAAGCCCTCTTCGTACGCCGCCGCCTGTTTGAAGAAATCGGCGGCTATCGCGAAGATTACCCGCTCATGGAAGACGTGGAGTTGGTGCGCCGGCTGCATCAACACAAAGGTTTTGAGATTTTACCCGCGCCGGTTTACACTTCCGCGCGCCGGTTTGAAAGCGAAGGCTATCTCAAACGCACGTGCGGCAATCTCTATTTGCAAATGTTGTATG
>JABWAN010000639.1 GCA_013361015.1 Candidatus Zhuqueibacterota bacterium
ATTTGCAGACGTTTTCCGTGAGCAAGATCGGAGTCGCCATCTTATCGCATCCAAATGCACCTAAACCAAACGAGAAAATCTGCGGTTGGAGCGTGGAAAGTCAACGCCCGTCAAAAACATGGCAAGCAACCCGCCCGCGCCAGCGATGAGGAAAATCTGACTATTGAATTGCACCCTTTCATGGCTTGCGGAATAATGTATCGTGGTTAGAAATGCGCCGAGAATGATGCCGAGCAATGCCAGCCATTGGTACAACCGCAATCCGCAGATGATGAGGGTTTGCGGTTCGCCGCGGTAAGCTTCTTCCACAAAACGGCTGAGTCCGTTTAGAAGAAAACACACTCCGATGACAAAGGGCAAAGGCATGTCGGTGAACCAGAGCTTCAGCAAGATTATTGTCGAGAAGAGGTTCGTCAAAATAGAATACACCTGCGTGGCGTGCAAAGGCACGCCTTTGAGATGAGCCAAGCGCACGACGCGCGAGCGCTCGTGAAAATAGCGAATGCCGATTTCAGGCGTGGTGATGCTGC
Source organism: Candidatus Zhuqueibacterota bacterium (assembly GCA_013361015.1). Classification (GTDB taxonomy): domain Bacteria; phylum Zhuqueibacterota; class Zhuqueibacteria; order Zhuqueibacterales; family Zhuqueibacteraceae; genus JABWAN01. Next base: position 531 of record JABWAN010000639.1, read on the forward strand.
CGTGGCAACAGCCCTGCACCAAACAACGCACACGGCCAATGGCTTGAATCACCGGTGCAGCCACGGCAAACGGCGCCCAGATCAGAAAGAAATCCTCTCCTAAAAGCACATGCACGAGCGCGGCTCCAATGATGACGCCCAAAACCCCGCCATAGAATCCGAGGGGACGCAAAAGTTTTTTTGAGCCTTCGATCCACTGCGCCCACAATGCAGAAACGATCATCGAGGTGACGGCAACGACTAGTATTGCCGGAAGATGCTCCTTGCCAAGCAACATTCCCGCCATTAAAATTCCGATTGCAGCGGCAAGCCCGCCATAGAGACCGTGATTCATGATGCGAAAGAATCCGAAATCCCACTCCTTCCACGAATTGGCGATTGCCTCAGCAACGCGCTGAATGAAGCGCCACAGCGCAACGCGATTGAGCGCGACTAATGCGAGCAAAAGTCCCACGCCCACTTCAAGCAGCGAGAGCGCTCGCGTAACGACGCAACTCGATGTCATTATAGTAGCCCAAGCGAGCCACAGCACTTTGAGACGCGGGAAACGATGTGCATAGAGCGGCAATGCCAGCCACAACCAAGCTATTGCGAAAGCGGATGAGCCTGCGGCATTCGACGTCATCTTCGGCGGCGCTATGATCATCATGAAAAAAACGAGCGCGCTGGCGATCCAACAAGCTAGCATGAAATTCCGCAAACGCTGTTGCGTGCGCGCGAGTAACGGCGCAAACAGAACAAAGAGCGGAATGAAGAGATAAAATGCCGTCGTGAACTTGAGTTGAGTAATCATCTGCAGCCACGACCACGCTTCGGGAACGAACGTGCCCGAGTTCACACTCAACGGAATGATTTGAGCCGCGATCAGACACGGCGCGAACACGAGCACATACGCGGAGATTCTGTTCCAAGTCGTCGTCGGCGTTTCCGCGTCGGGCGGAAGCGCGAACAGAGGCTTGAAATCCATTGGCGCCAAGCGTTTCTGCAGCGCCAAGCGCTCGACGCCCAATATCCATGCCGCGCATGCGAGCATGAAAAAAGGCGAGACGAGCCACAGGCCGCTCACGGAGCCGGCGTGCAGTGCAACACCAACAACGCACAAACTCGCACCGATGTAAATAGGATGAGAGAGGACGCGATAGATTCCTGCGTTGACGAATTTCTCCGGCGGAAACGGACTCATGGGCCAGCCCTTGCCGTAATGATAAAGCGCAATGGTTCCGCCAAGCATCAAGCTTCCGCCGACAGTGATCAACACATATCCCGTGAGGTGATCATGCCATGCGGGCAGAGGAATAATCGCGGCGGTATGAGTTGCCCAAAGAACGAGCAACGCGGGCAGAGCCACAACGAACACAGCGGCATACGCAATCTTGGCAAGCGTCAAACGGGAGCGGTCTTCCATTTTACCACCTCATGAATTGCCCAGCCCGCACTGACTTCATGATCGGGCTTGGTCAATTGGCCTTTGCTTCTCCACTTGCATTCATATGTATTCAAAATGCTGCTTGGAAAAACTTCCTTGAGCCCCGGTATTTTGGAAAGTGCGGTCGAAATGAGCGGGCCTTCTCGCAAGATCACGGTCTCGCGGCATCGCAACATAAACGCGCCGCGATCAAAACTCACGCTTTCGTCGGTCACGAGCGCTTCATTCACCTGCGCGCCTTGATAGAACACCCAAGTAGCGGTGACTTCGCCGCGCCAATCAATCCAAATGAGCGTGTCGGTCGCGCTCAAAAACCTTCCCCAGCGCAATTCGACGAACGGCAGCTCCCACGGTGCAATGCTCATTTCGAGTTTTTCGGTATAGCCTAAACCGATGCGCGACACTTGCGGCTGCAGTTGAATTGTCGCATGCGCTTTGGGTTGATGGCAAATCCAGCGGAGATTGCCTTGCGGCAGAGTCAAGAGGGTCTTGTCAATGGGAGGAGCGAGACTTTTCCAGCCTGCGGAAATTTTTAAACGAGAGGGAGACCAGGTTAGCGTATCAACTGCCATGTGAGGAGGGTCCTGCCGCAGCAGCGTGGTGCGAGAATCGACTCCGTGCTCGGCATCGTAAAGCAGACGGTTCGCGTAATTGATGCCGATTTTTTTCCAACTCAAATTGGCACTGTAACCGATGACGACATTACCCTCCGGATCGGCACAATCCATGTACCATTTATCCAGGGAGAATGAGGCCGGTCTTGTATGCGAGTGCGACATCTTTTGAGGCTCTCGTTTGGGAGGCCAAGAAATCTAATGGCCGAGCGGGTTCTCGCAAGTTTCTTGAGGCTATTTGATGAAGTTTTGCCTGAAAAGCAAGAGCTCTTTCTTCACCTTGTGAACACGCGACCGCTTGGTCGCTAAAAGCTTGCGCGCGAATGAGCGAGCGCGGTTTTTGAGTGCTCAGGCGCATTTCAAAGCGCTCATTATCATCGCGCAAGCCATGGGCTGCAAGTTGAGAAAGCTGTTGTGACACGAACTGGGAGACACCTAGCCCAACTTCCGCAGTTGAGTGGGTTAAAATTTGTATTTTCAACAAAAAGCTGAAAAAGTCTTCACTACAAATCAGAGTTCTGCGTCAAACGTGCGGGTAGCTGAAGGCCCAAGTGGTGCAGCAGAATGTTTTGATGCTTGTCGGGTTTGGTCACACATCGCAGTTTGATTTCCGTGCCGGCTTTGGTCGGCAGAATAACGTCACACACTTGAATGCGTGCAATGTCATCAAGTACTTTTCTGGGTTCATTGCCGAGGTTTTTGCTTTTACAGAGTTGACTCAAAGTTTTCCACAAGACATAAGCTAGAAAGCAAACCAGAAGATGTGCTTGCACACGCTCTTTTTTCTGATGCCAAACCGGCCGGAGCTTGAGATCACTTTTCTGAATCCGAAAGGCAGCCTCGGCGTGACTGAGTTGAACATAGGCGGTTCACAGTTCTTCCTCCGAGCAATTCTTGAGATTCGAACGCAACAGATAACAGCCCTCGGTTTGTTCGGCGCGCGTTTGTTGTGCGGTATCTTCGGTCCAATGGAGATGCAACTTGTGATCGTCCGACTTCTGCACTTCGATGTGATACCAACGCGCGACGCGACTATTGTGCGCCAACAAGCGACCGATCTTGCGCTCGACGACGCTGGCTTTGGCGAGCGTGCCCTCGTCGCAATGCTTCTGGAGTTTGGCCAGACCCGATTCCACTCTTTGGCATGAGCGTTCCGTCATCGCGTGTTCTTTGGCTTTGCGTTCGGCGCTGCGACACAGGATGAAAACTTCTTCGCCATATTCCGGCGAGGTGCAGTATTGCGCCTCGAGACCTTGGCGAATGCTCTTTCATTCTTTGGAGAGCAATTGCTGCTCGAATTTCTTGAGCATGCTTCTGGGTGTTGCAACGATGTATTGGCGCGGCGGTTGCGCCAAGAGCTTCATGTTTTCTTGACTCACCATGCCGCGATCCCCCCACCCAGATGCGACTGGCTTGGCCATAGCGCGATTCGATTTTCTCCAGGATTTCTTTGAGCGTGGTGACGTCGCGCGTGTTGCCATCGAAGACTTCATAGCCCAAGGGAATGCCTTCGCGCGTGACGACCAACGCAATGCAGATTTGTTTGCAATCGGGCCGTTTGTCGCGTGAATAGCCGCGCTGCGCTTGGGCGTTTTTGGGAAGCTTGCCCTTCGAAATAGGTTGAGGTGATGTCATAGAGCATCAAATCATATTGCAGTCCAAACAAGCT
>JABWAN010000640.1 GCA_013361015.1 Candidatus Zhuqueibacterota bacterium
CCGCGGGCACCCCCAAAGCAACCAGCGTGAATTCTTTCCGCGCAAAGTCGTGGGACAAGAACTGCTCCGGTTGCCATATCACCGGCAACAGCGTGCAGCGTGTGATTGCGGGCAATGATACTTCTTATGTTTCGACGTGGGCAAACAATAGTAGCGTGGCGAACATCGTCGTAGGCTGTGAAGCGTGTCACGGGCCGGGCAGCTTGCATCCTGCCAATGCTTTTCTGCCGGATAAAAAGATCATCAACCCCGGCAAGTTTGATAACAATGACCGCAAGCTGGAAACCTGCGGCCAATGCCATATGCGCGGTTTCAGCAATGCCAATACTTTCGAATTCCCTTGGGATGAAGCAGGCAACGCCGGTTACATTCCGGGCAATGAGCTGGCGAAGTTCATCATCAACAAACCCGGCGTGTGGCCCGATGGCATCACCGCGCGGCAGCATCATCAACAGTATCAAGAATTGCTGACCTCCAAGCATGTGACCAATTCCTTCTCGAAAGCGAATTGCTTCACCTGCCACGAGCCGCACCAGCCTGCGGGCAAGCATCAAGTCGTGGACTCGTTGCAAGTGGGCACGGACAAATTCAAAGTCGCGAACGACGACAATACTTTGTGCTTGTCATGTCATGCGACGCACGGGCCGTTCGCCAATATCACCAAAGACATGGTGAAAGATCCGGCGACCAATCGCGCCGCGATTGCTGCGGAAGTCAGCAAACACACCTTTCACAGCTATGACCCGGAAAATGCCAACGGCACCGGAGGCAGCAGCCGTTGCAGCAAATGCCATATGGCCAAAACTGCGGTTACGGCAAAGGCATACGATATTCACACCCATACTTTCGACGTTATTCCTCCGGAGAAAACCATATTCTATCAAAATGCCGCAGCCACAAGCGGAATGCTGAATGCATGCGCGACCGCTTGCCATCGTAATGCCACGGGAACCATCGCCTCGTTGGGCGTGGGCACGGATGCTACTTTGACGAAATGGAACGAGGCCACAGATCTCGCATTGGCCGACACGTTAATGCACTATTACGGCCCGGATGGAATCTGGTGGAAACGCACGCTGACGAGCATCGCCGAGCGCGGCGAAGAAACCGTGCCCGCAGCTTATACGTTGCTGCAAAATTATCCCAACCCGTTCAATCCAGTCACCGTCATCCCCTTTACTTTGCCGAAGAACGGCAGAGTGGTGCTGAAGGTGTTCAACATGCTGGGTGAAGAAGTGGCAACGCTATTGGAGCAGAACGTGCCCGCGGGCAAACACGCGGTAATGTTCGACGGCAGCAGGCTCTCCTCCGGTGTCTACTTCTATCGTTTGGCGGTGAATGATTTCGTGAGCACGAAGAAGCTTGTGTTGATCAAGTAAGACTGCAAACCTCACGGCACGAGCCGGCTGTTCTTCAGCCGGCTCTTTTTTTGGAAAACCTGAGTTAGAACTATTAGCTTTGCGAATATGAGAAGACTCCTTCCTACTTCTCGGAATCGCATTGCTTTTGAAGAAAGCACAGCACTTTGAGCGCATTGTTTCCCTGCGAGTTATCCGAGCCGTTTCCCGCATTTTGCACTGGCACCGCCATTGCTTTACGACCTGCCGAAGGATCACATCATGTTGGAAGAACGCGAGTATCATTGAACAAATTGCCGTGAGGAGGAAGAGAAGATGAGCCGGTCGCATGTATGCGGGCTCCTCTTTTTTCGCAAGCAGGCCGTTTAGCACAAAGCTTCACCGACACTTATGGAAATCCACATCTTGTCTACCCCATGATTAAGGAATGGAGACATATGTGAAAGGTAATGAGCGGGTAGACAGAAACGGGGCAGGGCGATTTTCTCCCTGCCCCGTTATTTCTTGAATGAACGCGGAAGAAAGGTTTGCTTGCGCAATTGTCGTGCGAAAAGAACCGCCTTCCCATTACTCTGGAAAGGAGGTGAGGGTAGCGGCTTCGTATCTAGTGAGAAGTTCCGTTTTCAACAAATTCACCAGAGTATCGCTCTCATGGAGGCAAGTATGAAAGGAAATGCGTTACGGTTTTGCTGGGCGACGTTGTTGCTGCTGCTCGTATTGAGCACCTCTACGTTCGCACAAACAGCAGTGATTAAGATTGAAGGCTACAGCCCGCAAGAGATTCATGATTTGGGCTGGACCTCGCCGCGTTCTACCGGGTTGTCGACGGTTGGGGTGGGTCAAGTCGTCTATCTCATTGGAAGAGATTCTTTGAATGCAGCAGTCACAAGCTATGCGTGGACGCTGTCTGGGCGGCCCGGAGGCTCTGTGGCTGCGTTAGATAGCAGCGATAAAAAACAAACCACTTTTAAACCGGATGTCGTAGGCAAGTTTACCGTGCAGTTGGTGATCACGACTGCCGGCGGTACGAGCACGCCTAGGTCGGTGACGATCATGTCCGCGAAATTTGTGGGCGTAGGCGGCATGGACGGCCTACCCACGACGTTCCCGCAGTGCGGTCTTTGCCACAGCACGCCTTCGGACGCCAAATTCCAGGAATGGAGCAAAACCAAGCACGCGACGTTTTTCACGCGAGCGATCGATGGTCAGGCGAGCGATCATTACGGCGAAAACTGTATTGAATGCCACACCCTCGGCTATGATCTCGAACCCGCGGCAGTGAACGACGGCTTCGATGACGTGCAAAAAGAATTAGGTTGGACGTTCCCCGCGGTGCTGCAACCGGGCAATTGGGAAGCAATGAAAACCAATTTTCCCAAGCTCGCGCATCGCGCTAATATTCAATGTGAAAGCTGCCATGGCCCGGGCAGTGAGCACAAAGGCGACAAGTCGGGCATCAGTATGAGCCTGGATGAGGCAGCCTGCGGCTATTGCCACGAAGAAGCGCCGTATCATAATATCAACACGCAATGGAAAAACTCGGTGCACGGCATTCCCAGCGCCGAGTTCGAATCCGTTGCGAACCGTCCCGCTTCTTCGGGTTGCGCCAAGTGTCACTCCGGTTGGGGCTTTATTCGCCGTATCGATCCTAAATTGAATGACAATCGTCCGTCAAACGGCTTTTCGCAGATAAGCTGTGCGGTCTGCCACGATCCGCACCGCTCGGAGTTGCTGCCGTATCAAGTGCGCACGTTGGATGACGTGCAATTGGGTGACACGCTCACGGTGGTGAATTATGGCGGGATGGGCAAGGTTTGTATGCAATGCCACATTAGCCGGCGCGATGCAGCAGATTACGTCAACAACCCAAGCAACCTGAGCATTCACTTTGGCCCGCACTATAGCAATCAGGCAGACATGATCGACGGCTCCAACGCTGTTGAGTACGGCGTTCCGATCGGATCTTCCGGCCATAAGTTTGCCGTGGCCGATGCCTGCGTGACCTGCCATATGCAAGCCACACCGGCGGCTCCAAATCCAGCAAAGGATAAAGTCGGTGGCCACACATATGCAATGACTTGGGATGGTGGGACCCCGGATAATCCTGCTGACGACGTGCAGCATGTTGCAGTTTGCCAGACCTGCCATGGTCCGATCACCTCGTTCGATGATATCATGGCCAAGGCGGACTACGACGAAGACGGCACCATCGAAGGAACCCGTCACGAGATCGAAGGCTTGTTGCATGAATTGGACGAGCTGCTGCCACCCAATTCCACCACTGGCGAGATCAACGCAAATTACAAGTGGACGGCAACCGATCCACCGGAAAAAATCCAAGCACGCATGCTTCTCGCCAAAGCATGGTACAATTTCCGCTTCGTGGAAGAAGACCGCAGCATGGGCGTGCACAATGCCGGTTATGCCATTGCATTGCTGCGTCGCTCCATCGCCACGCTCACCAGCGGCGACATTGGCGCGGGCGATATTGTTTCGATCAAAGACGTGCCGCAAGATCAAGGCAAGCAAGTGCGCTTGATGTGGTCGAAGTTTGCAGCGGATGGCGCCGCGGCCACCAATCCGGTGACGAGCTATTCGATTTGGCGCCGTGTTGATGCCGCAGCGAATGCGACCGGCATCAAGCTGGGCTCCAAAGAAGAATTGATCAACGCCGGCGTGCAAGCCAATCTTGGCAAGCGCTACGTCGTCAATCAAGCCGGAACGTGGGACTTTGTCGGCTGGCTGCCGGCTTCGGGTTATGAAGCCTACAGCATGGTGGTGCCGACGATCTATGACAGCAGCGTTGCGGGCATGAAATGGTCCGTGTTCTTCGTCTCCGGGCAGTCACGCGGCGTGGTTTATGAAACCGCACCGGACA
>JABWAN010000641.1 GCA_013361015.1 Candidatus Zhuqueibacterota bacterium
AGAAATCCGTGTCAATCTGCAATACAATCCGGTAGTGCCTTTTCAGCATAGTTTTCAAAATAGCGTTTCAAAAGCGTTACCGCCAAGCGCGCAAAGAGTTCGCAACGGGCGCGAAGAAAGCGCTTGCAAGTCTTTGCGTGAACTTCGCGGCCTTAGCGTTTTGCTTCTGCTTTGGTTGCGGCTTGGTCGTGCGGTAAAATCCGTGGTTGTGTTTTCTTTTTGGTTCCGGCTCGCTTATGTCACCTCGGTGAACTAGCCGCCTCGGTAAACAAACGGAGATGATACTCAAGAACGAGCAGCGACAAAATAAAAAGAAAGTATGATGCCGCATTACCTCGAAGAGTGGCTACCACACATACTACTCGGAGCACAGATTAGGTTACACGCCACACTTCTAACGCTGTCATTCAGAAGGAATCCTTTTGAGCACTGGGAAGCATCTTTAGCGAGTAAAAAGATTCCTACTGAATGACAGGCGAGGCGAGAAAGTGTAACTTATATTTCGCTCGGAGTAGTAACTCAGGCAGTGGATCATTTTCAATTGTTCGCGCGGCGCGTTTGCGCCTTGGAAGTAATTTGGATTCCGATTTCGGGATGATGCACCAGCACATGCTCGAACGCTTCCTTGTCGAGGCGATACAAATCGCAAAAGGTGAGCGCCCGCACGCTCGCGGTGCGCGGCTCGTTCAGTACCAACGCAATCTCGCCAAAGAAATCGCCGTCCGTGAGCATGGCATAGACTTGCTTGCCGTCTTTCGAAACCACCTCAATCGTGCCTTTGCTGATGAAGTACATATCCCGGCCGGGTTCGCCGGCGCGGTACACATAATCGCCGGGCATGAACACCAACGGCTTCATTTGCAGCGCGATCTCTTTGACGAACTCTTCGCTCGCGTCTTGAAACAGCGGCACCTTCGCAATAATGTCGCGCTTGAGAAAAAGCGAGACTTCCGTCTTCAAGCTCGGCGGCAATTCGGATATGACTGTGGATTCGTCGTAGCTTAGACGTTTTTCCCAGAGATAGTCATAATAATCGCGGATGCGTTTTTGAATCTCCGGCGGAATGCTGCGATAATTCATGAACGTGGAGAGTTTGTCGAGATTATGCAGGTGCTGCACTTTGGCGGGATCGATGTTGGCGAGCAGGCTCGCGACGTTGCCGATGATATAGCCGTAGACGCCCACGCCGATGAGCATGACGACAATGGCGTAAACCGTTTGCGCGTCGGTTGCCGGAGTGAGATCGCCGTAGCCCACCGTAGAAAAAGTTTGAATCGTCCAATAGAGCGCGCGCAAATAGTTGCTCCATTCTGAACCGGCGGTCACGCCGCGCAATGCGAGCCACCCGCACGCGATCCAATGCACGGAGAGCAGTAACCAGTATAGGAAAAAAGCGAGTTTTAGCACGTTGGCGCTTTTCACCGCGCGCTTGCGCCACTGTCGCATGAATTGCCCCACACGCGCGAGTTTGAGCAGACGAAAGGTCTGCCACCACACATTGCCGAATATCAGATTCAAAGGTAAGGCGGCGAGCACATCGAGAGCGAGCCATACGAGTGGGTAACCGGCATTGTTTTGCGACGGAGAATCCTGTGCCGGCGTGGCTTGCGGCTCGCGCCGGCGCAGCATGCGCAGCACGATATCTATGCCGAAGATCACGGTCAGCAGCGCGTCCACGTAAAACGCGAGATTGTGCTGCTGGAGATTCAAAACGATTCGCAATGGGGTGGCCAGTGCGGCGCATGAAACACTTACAGCGAGAAGCACGTCCCAGCTTCGCAGGAACAAAACTTTTTCAAAACGCATAGGTTCTCCTTTAGAAATCACTTGGCAAATCTTGCGGGGAGATTGTATCTTGCCTCACGCAGTAAAAAGCCGTCTATAACATAAGAAGAGTCTGGCAGAATGACAAAACCAGTAGTGGGAAATTACATGGACAAAGCAGAGCTGCCATTGCGCTTCGTGGCAACTCGCGAACCCATGCGCCTTACGCCGGTCACGCTTAACGGGCATCATGTGTGCATGGTGCCTTTGTCGCTCACACATCACGAACCCTTATGCGCCATCGGTTTGGATGACGAGCTTTGGCGCTGGACGACGGCCACGATCAAAACGCCGGAAGAGATGCGCGCATATCTCGAGACGGCGTTGCGTGAGCAAGCGGAAGGGAAATCACTGCCTTTCGCAACCACGGAGAAGCACACGGGCCGGGTGGTGGGCTGTACGCGCTTCGGCAATATTGACCGGGCGAATCGCCGCGTTGAAATTGGCTGGACGTGGGTGGGCCGCAACTGGCAGCGCACGGCCGTCAATACCGAGGCGAAGTATCTCATGCTGCAGCACGCTTTCGAAATTTTGAGTTGCATTCGCGTCGAGTTCAAGACCGACGCGCTCAATGAGCGCTCGCGTGCAGCCCTCTTGCGGCTCGGCGCAAAAGAGGAAGGCACCTTCCGCAACCATATGATTACAGACACCGGCAGGCTGCGGCATTCGGTTTATTTTAGCATCACTGATTCCGAATGGCCGGAGATCAAAGCGCGGTTGCATAAAAAGCTTGGCCCGCCGTATCCGCAAGAGTGAAACATGGCCCGTAAAAAATTGCAGCGCTATGCGGAATTGCCTTTGCTGCCCAACGTGTTTTATCGGCCGATTCACATGAAAGGCAAATGGCAAAGCGAATATTTCAAGAACGGCAACCCGATCACGTTGGAGCTGGCGTGCGGCCGCGGCGCATACACCATCGGCTTGGCGCAAAGATTTCCGGAGCGCAATCTTGTTGGTGTGGATGCCAAAGGCGACCGTATTTGGAAAGGCGCCAAAGCCGCACTCACTTTGCAACTCGCGAACGTTGCGTTTCTGCGCGGGCACATTGAATGGCTCGCCGACTACTTCGCGGCCGGGGAAGTGGAGGAGATTTGGATCACCTTCCCGGAGCCGCACCCCAAGCGCAGCAAAGCCAAGAGCCGGCTCACTTCTCCGCGCTTTCTGAATATCTACCGCCGCATTCTGCGCAGCAACGGTCGCATTCATTTGAAGACCGACGATGAAGACTTGTTTGATTTCACGACGATGACTTTGCAAGCGGAAGGGTGTCGCATTCATCAAATCGTTGCCGAGGTACACCACGCCGATATGAGCGAGGCGGACGTGTTGAAGATTCAAACGACGTATGAGACGCGGTATTTAGCGGAAGGCCGTACGATCAAGTATGTTTGCTTCGGATTTTAAAGAGTGAGAAGAAGATGAACTGCTGCGCCGTGAGCGGCACCAATAGTTTTTTCAACTCGCAAGCCCGCCATTATGAAAAATATTTTCGCAAGAAGGGGCTGCGCAAAGAGCAGAAGTATCTCGCGGAGGGCATTCAGCAACGCGGAATCGCGCAAGCAGATTTGCTCGAAATCGGCTGTGGCGTGGGGGGATTGCACTTGCGCCTGCTCCAAAAAGGCGCGGGCCGCGCGACCGGTTTTGATATTTCCGAACGCATGCTCGCCAGTGCGCGCCAACTTTCTACGGAGATGGGTTTGGCCGCGCAGACGCAATATTGGCAGGGCGATTTCGTGGCTTTGCACGATAACGCGCCGGCTGCGGAAATAACCATCCTCGACAAAGTCTTGTGTTGCTATGCAGACGTGCGCGAGCTGATTGCACGTTCGACCGCGAAGACGCGTCGCATTTATGCCGTGAGCTATCCGCGCGACAATGTTTTCGTACGCAACGCGTTTAGAGCCGCCATTCTCTTTTTTAAATTGTTTCGCGTTTCTTTTCATCCTTTTTATCACTCCCCCGCGGAAATTATGAAACGGATCATGGCCGAAGGTTTTGAGCAGACCTATGAGCGGCACACCGGCATTTGGATTGTGCAAGTATTCCAACGAAAGCGAGCTTGAGCATGAAAGCGATTCGAATTTATCGAACCGGCGGTCCCGAGGTTCTCCAGTTTGAAGATATTCCCGTTCCAACGCCGGGGCCTAGAGATGCGCTCGTACGCATTGCGGCCATCGGCGTGAATTTCGTTGAAGTGTATCATCGCACCGGTTTGTATAAAGTCGCGCTGCCGTTCACGCCGGGCACGGAGGCCTCGGGCGTGGTCGAGTCGGTCGGAGCAGAAGTGACCGAGGTCCAGCCGGGCGATCGCGTGGCCTATGCACTCGCGCTCGGCGCGTATGCGGAATATGCGGTGGTGCCGGCATTCAAACTGGTGCCATTGCCGCCTGCAGTCTCTTTTGAGAATGGC
>JABWAN010000642.1 GCA_013361015.1 Candidatus Zhuqueibacterota bacterium
ATTACGACTGGAACCATAGTACTCGGGTTGCTGCCCATGGCGCTCGGCTTCGGTGAAGGCGCGGAGATTCGCACGCCTATGGCCATCACGGTGATCGCGGGGTTGGTCAGCTCCACCATGCTTACGCTTATCGTGATTCCGGTGGTGTATGCGGCGCTGGATCGGTCAAAGTAGGAAGATAATGCCCCAATGCGAATCGTGCAGCTTGGCTTTTTTGCCTTTAGATTGAACCGTGTGACACTGGGTTCGTCTCATCCAGCAACGGATTGTTCTTTTGTAGGGAATAGTTGGCTTTGAACTATTAACGCAGAATTTAATTTATGCCTCGCCAATCCTCTCTCGCCAAACTTTCCGTGCATCGTCCTGTTACGGTGATGATGCTCTTCCTCGCGACTCTCGTGGTCGGCTTCGTTGCTTACCTGGATGTGCCGGTCGAGCTGTTTCCACGCGGCTTTGTGTTTCCTGCGCTCGGCGTATGGATCCCCTACAACAATGCGAACCCCAGCGAGATTGAGGAGCAGATCGCGCGGCCAGTGGAAGAAATCATTCAAACGATCAGCGGTGTGCGCCGCATCCAATCGAGCAGCCGTGACAACGGGGCATGGTTCTGGATCGAGTTTTCGAATAACTCGGATATGGACGTAGCGTACGCCGACATTCGCGACCGTATGGACCGTGTGAAACCCGAACTTCCGACGGATATCGAGCGCATCTATCCCCGCAAGTTCAGCGATGATGATGAATCGATCGCCGTGTATGCGATTGCCATCGACCGTGAGCTGGAAGACGCATATAGCTTGATGGACACGCACATTCGCAAAGTCTTCAGCCGCGTGGACGGCGTCGCGAACGTCGAACTGTGGGGCGTGGATCGCAAAGCGGTGCAGATTCGCGTGGATCAAGCCAAAGTTGATGCGTATCACGTCGATCTCTATCAGCTTGTGCAAGAGCTGCAGCGTGACAATTTCGTGCTGGCGAGCGGCCACGTCACAGACGGCGGCAAAAAATTTTACGTGCGTTCGCTCGGCAAATACAGCACCGTGGATGAAATTCAAAATCTGCGCATCAAGAACACCAATCTGCGTTTGAAAGATATTGCGGACGTGACCTTCGACGTGGCGGACGAACGGCAATGGGTGCAACGCATCGATCGCAAAAAAGCGGTGTGGGTCGAAATCTATAAAGAGTCACAAGCCAATACCGTGGATGTATGCAAAAAGATCGATGCAATTCTGCAGGAGAAAATCCTGCCGAATCCGCAGCTCGCCGGAATGAAGTTCGAGAAGATTTTCGATCAAGGAACCTACGTGATCGAATCCATCGACAACTTGTGGACCTCGGGTATGTGGGGAGGCATCTTCTCGTTCTTCATTTTGTTTTATTTCCTGCGCCGTGTGCGCATGACGCTCATTATCAATCTCGCCATTCCCATCTCGCTTTTAGCGACCGTGATTGTCATCTATTTTATCGGATGGACGATGAACATTATGACCTTGATGGGCATGATGATTTGTGTCGGCATGGTGGTTGATAACTCCATTGTGGTGGTGGAGAATATTTATCGTTTGCGGAAGGAGGGGCTCTCGCCAAAGGATGCGGCGTTTCAAGGCGCAAGCGAAGTCGCGATGCCGATCACGCTGGCAACCATGACCACGGTCGTCGTGTTCCTGCCGCTGATGTTAATGGGCGACAATCCCGGTATGAAGTTTTACATGTTGCGCATGGGCGTGCCCGTGATTGCGGCATTGGTGGCGAGCTTGATCGTTGCGCTCGTATTCATTCCGTTGGCGACCCTCATGCTCACGGCAATGCAGGAACCGAAGGAGCCGAAGAGCATCACACGCATGATTGCCTTTTATGAGCGCTTGCTGCATCGCACACTGGCACACCGCGTGGACGCTGCGACCATCTTCGTGTTCCTCGTCATCAGCGGCTTCGCGATCATGAAAGCCGTGCCGCAAACCGATGAGACACGCGGCAACATCAATGACCTCTGGTTTGCGTTCGAGCTGCCGTCGAATTACACCATCGAAGACGCGGATCGCTACTTCAAGTCGATGGAAGATTTTCTGTATACGAATAAAGAGAAATACGGTCTGCGCATGGTCGATGTGCGCTTCCGCTCCAATTGGGGCCGCATGAATGCATTTCTCTATCCGCCGCCTTCTTATGATTGGTGGCAAGTAATCGGCTTGGGCGTTGGCCGCGCCGTGGGGCTGGTCGACAAGGGGCCAATGACGCGCGAAGAAGTTTTGGCTGACATCAAAGAAAATGCCCCCAAACGTCCGGGCGTGGAGATGCGCACGAGTTGGCGCCAAGCGGGCGCGAATGAACAAGGCACGGTGACGGTCTCATTGTATGGCGATGACACGAGCCGCCTCACCGAGCTTGCAGGCGAAGTCGAGCGCCGTCTGCGCACGATTCCGGATTTTCTTGATGTGAATACTGATTTGGAAGAAGGCGTGGACGAAATTCGTTTGCGCGTCGATCGCGAACAAGCTGCGAAGTATGGTGTGAATGCGCAGACCGTGGCCGGCACGATTGGTTATGCGCTCCGCGGCGTCGAGCTTCCGGATTATCGCACCGAAGATCGCGAGGTGGATATTCGCGTGCAAATGCGCAAGGAAGACCGCGAGACTTTGCATCAGCTTATGAATTTGCGCCTGCGTCAACAAAACGGACAGGAGGTGCCGCTGGCGCACATTGCCAGCGTTTCCGTGCAACGCGGCTACGGCCGCATCGAGCGCGAGAACGGCAAGACCACGCTCGCAGTCAAGGCCACGACCACGAGCGAAAACTTGGAAGCGCTTTATCACAAAGTGGATCAAGTCATGGGCGGTTTTCAAATGCCGCGCGGCTATGCCTGGAGCAAAGGTCAGCGGTTCAGCCGTATGCAAGAAACGCAAGAATCGAGTAATGCCGGCCTTTGGCTCGCGGCCACCTTCGTACTGCTGTTGATGGGAGTATTGTTCGAGTCAGTCATCCTTCCGCTTTCCGTCATTGTTTGTGTGCCGTTCGCATTCGTCGGCGTGGGCTGGACGCTCTTTATCACGCGCACCCCGATCGATCTCATGGCCATGATCGGCTTGTTCATCTTGATCGGCGTGGTCGTGAACAACGCCATCGTGCTCGTCGATCTCATCAATCAACTGCGTTTGCAAGGCTACAGTCGCTATGATGCAATCATCGAAGCCGGACGCCATCGCTTCCGGCCAATCATGATGACGGCCTTAACGACGATTGCAGGGCTGCTGCCCATGGCCCTTGGCACCGCAAAAGTCATCGGCATTTCTTATGCGGCAATGGGCCGCACCACGATGGGCGGCATGATCTCCGCGACCGCGCTCACGTTGCTCGTCGTGCCGCTGGCTTATACCTACTTCGATGATTTGCGGGAATGGTGGAAACAAGTATTGGCGTTGATGATGGGCAAGAAAAAGGCTTGAAGATGGAAGATCGTGTGATAGTTATTGATGGCGTTGCTTTGAAGAGGTAAGTGGCTAGCTGCCATCATAGAGAATGAAGCCGCAGAAGTTGTTCTTCCTGCGGCTTTTTTTATAGAGCAAGCCGCTCGCGTGTTGAATCTCTGTCCTCTACGTTTCGGGGCAAAATAAAGTACAAAGGAATCAGAGCGTACAAAACAATCGCGCCGGTTACATGAACCAAAGCCGTGAGGGTGGCGGCCAGATATGAAAACGGCCCGAGCAGAAAAGATTGCCGCACGCTCTTTTTTAGAAAAGTCACACTCAAATCATCTTGCACTATCTTCGCGTACAGCACAGCATACCAGCGCATCCACGCAAACACCAAGCTCGCCAGCGTCATTGTCGCGCCGAACACAACCACTGCCAGCGGCTCGCGATGATACTCACCCAAAAGTGCAGTAGGGAAGGGAATGAAAGAGAGCAACAGGAGAAAGAGACAATTCAACCACAACAAGCCGTTGTCCACGTGCTTGAGCAGATTGAACAAGCGATGATGATTCACCCAAAAGATGCTGACCATCGCAAAGCTCATGACCCAACTCATGAATTTGGGCAAGAGCTTGATTAACGCCCCGGCCAATTCCGCGTCATGCGATTCGCCTTCGAGCCCCGGCACTTTGAGTTCCAGAATCAGCAATGTGATAATGATGGCAAACACGCCGTCGCTAAAGGCCTCGATGCGCCCTTTGTGTAAACTTCCAGTGCGGAATATCTTCATGCTATCTCCATAAAATTTTAAACGCCAT
>JABWAN010000643.1 GCA_013361015.1 Candidatus Zhuqueibacterota bacterium
GGGTCGAGGCGCTGCGGCCAGAGCCCCAGGCCGAGGAACAGCGACACCCAGGACGGCTCGGCAAAGCTGTCGGGGTCCAGGATGGCGACGCGGCCGCTGCGGCGGAACAGCTCGATCTGGTGGCTCAGCGCATCGGGAATGGACATGGCCGCGCAGTAGCGCCAGAACTCACTGTCGTCGCGCTTCGTCAGTTTGTAGTGCAGCACGATGAAGTCGCGGATGGACTCGTACTGGCGCGTCATGCGGCGGTTGTATTCGGCGGCGAGATGGGCGTCGCAGCGGCGGTCGGGCAGCAGCTCGATGAGCCGGCCGATGCCGTCCATGATGAGCTGGATGCTGGTGGACTCCAGCGGCTCCAGGAAGCCCGATGACAGACCGATGGCGACGACGTTGCGATCCCAGGCCTTCCTGCGCATGCCGGTCTTGAAGCGCAACTGGCGCGGCTCGCCCTGCGCGGCGCCGTCGAGATTGCCCAGCAACACGCGGCCGGCTTCTTCATCACTGGTGTAGCCGCTGCAGTAGACATGGCCGTTGCCGGTGCGGTGTTGCAGCGGGATGCGCCACTGCCAGCCGGCGCTGCGCGCGGTGGAGGTGGTGTAGGGCGTCAGCGGCTCGACGCGCGCGCAGGGCACGGCCTGGGCGCTGTCACAGGGCAGCCAGTGCGTCCAGTCCTCGTAGCCGGCCTTGCACACGCCCTCGATCAGCAGCGCGCGGAAGCCCGAGCAGTCGATGAACAAGTCGCCTTCGATGCGCCGCCCGTCGGCCAGCGTCACGGCGGTCACGAAGCCGTCGCCGGGGCGCAGCGACACGTCCACGATGGTGCCCTCCTCGCGCTTGACGCCGCGTGCCATCGCGTAGTCGCGCAGGTAGGCGGCGTAGAGACCGGCGTCGAAATGGAAGGCGTAGGCGATCGATCCCAGCGGTGAGTTCGGCCGGTCCAGCGGGCGCATGAAGCGGTTTTGCGCCGAAGCGAATGGCGCCATGGCAAACATGGCGAGCAATACGGCCTTTTTCAGCATTTGCATTTTCATTTCATGTTTCTCCTGGTTTGCTGGTTCTGGTGAATGGTTCCGCACATCCACGTATTGGTTTTGCAGAAAGACGCCAGCGGAGCCGGAGGAGTTTGTCGAAGCGCTTTCATTTTACCGGCCTAATGAGATTTGACTTTCAAATTGGGGGAGCGGTGCGATTACCGAATTTGATCGTCAACTTTCATAAGATAAGCGCAGCAGTGTGCGCGTGAAATAGAACCGACGGACTAATTTGCGCACGTACACAGCCTCGTCGTGCGGTCGTGCGTCGCGCTCACGCTTTTCACACGCCATAAACGCGGATCCTTCTGCACAGTTGCGCTGATGAGATCAAATTAGAACAAACGAACTACGAATTGGTGCAGGAAAGCCGGAGGGAAAGAAACAGAACAACGCAAATGAGGTAGGTCATATGCCGAGGAATTTTTTCACGTGGGATTTGCGCAGAACAAGAGGAAATAGCCAGTGCCCCGCCTCCCTACCTTTTTCCTGCGCGCATGGTCTATGCGCAATCTGAATGGACTGCACCCGGAACGCGTGCAAAGAGTTGCAGGCTGCCTGCGATTATCTTTTCGGCAGCAGGCGCTCTTGCAGGGCTTTGGCCACGGCTTGCGATTTGGAATGGACGTGCAGCTTGTCGTAAATATTGCGCAGGTGAGCGCGCACGGTGAAGGGACTGAGAAAAAGCTTTTCGGCGATCTGTTTGTGGTCGTCGCCGCGCGTGAGCAATTCGAGAACTTCCAATTCGCGCTCGGAGAGATTGTAATCGGCTTGCGGTGGCGGTACGTGCTTTTTGAATAGCTCCAAAACTTTGCGCGCGATGTGCGGCGACATCGGCGAAGCGCCGGCAAACGCCTGCTCCACCGCTTCGAGCAACTGATTCGGCATCACGGGCTTGGTGAGATAGCCGCACGCGCCCGCACATATCGCTTGAAAAACATTTTCATCATCCTCAAACACTGAGAGAATGATGATTTGCACGCGCGGAAACTTGCTCTTGAGCGCCGCCGTTGCAGCAATGCCCGACATGCCCGGCAAGCCGATGTCCATCAACACCACATCGGGATTGATCGTGCGAAAGTCCTCCAAAAGCTCTTCGGCATTTTCATACTCGCCGAGGATTTTGCAATTGGGCGAGGCTTTCAGAATGTAAGACGTCCCTACGCGCAGGTTGGGATTGTCTTCGACGAGGGCAACGGTGATAGGCATGGTTTCAGTAGTTAGTTATCAGTCGTCGGCATCAGTAATCGGTTATCGTTGGCCAGCCATCAGATTGGTTAGCAAGCAGTGTTGAGGCACACCGTGGCTGCGAGCCAATTTACATTTCTGAGTAAAAACCACAATAGGTCAATTGAACTATTCGTTAAATCTTCGCCGTCAGAACGACCGCGGTGCCGCCGGTGGGATGTGGAAAGATTTCGAGCGCGCCGTGCAGTTGTGCCGCGCGGCTTTGCATCGTCCCCAAACCCCGACCGGAAAAGCGTGGCGTATTACCCGTCTCATTCATGCCCAAGCCGTTGTCAATCAGGCTGATCGTCAAATAGCCGGACTCATACAGCGCGCGCAGTTCAAGCTCCGTTCCGCCGGAATGTTTGAGCGCATTGTTGATCGCCTCCTTTAGCAAGAGCCAAAGATGTTTGCGCTGCTCCGGCGAAAGATTTTTATGCGGCAGTTGCGTTTCGGGCAGCAGCTCGAATTGCAAGCTGACGTTTTGTGCGCGGCAGGCATTCACCGCGAAATCACGCACGCGCATGAGCAAATCATAAATAGTCTCCGGCTTGGGATCGATCGCCCAAATGATCTCGCGAATGGCGATCACGGATTCCTGCGACAGCGCAATGATGCGTTGCAACATCTCGGTGTGCGCCAAATTGGGCGCCCCGGCAGCCGCGCTTTCGTCCTGCACGATTTTGCCAAACATCGCAATGCTGCTGAGATTGCCGGCGATTTCATCGTGCAAATCCGCGGCGATGCGCGTGCGCAGGCGTTCCATTTCCAGCAAACGGCGCACGCGATACTGATAAAGTGCGAACGCGATCACCCCCAGAGCGGCCGCGGCCAACAGGCGAAACCACCAGGTTTTCCAAAACGGCGGCGCGACGAATATTTTGATGGACGCGCCGGCGGTATTCCACACGCCGTCGCTGTTCGCACCTTTCACGCGAAAAGTATATTCGCCCGGGTCGACGTTCGTGTAACTCGCATACCGCCGCGTACCGCTGTTTATCCAATCCGGATCGACGCCTTCGAGCATGTAGGCGTATTGATTTTGGTGCGGCACGGTGTAATCCAATGCCACAAACTCGAATGAAAAAAAGTTCTGCCGATAAGAAAGTTGAATTTCTTCGAGCGCGAAAAGCGCGCGCGCCAGCGCCACCGGCTTATCAAATACCTTGAAGCGCGTAAGCACCACCGGCGGCACGTAAGGATGAGCTCTAATACTGTCAGGAAAAAATGCAATCGCGCCGCCCGCACCGCCGAAAAACAATCGGCCCGCGGTACCCTTGCAATAAGCTCCGGAAAGAAACTGGTTGCTCAGCAAGCCGTCCTGCACCGTAAAATTTTTGAAAGTTCCGCTTTGCGGATTGAAGCGCGAGAGCCCCTTGTCCGTGCTCAACCAAAGATTACCGTGCTCATCGGGCAGAATGCCTTTGACAAAATTATCGGGCAAGCCCTCTCGCTCAGTGTAGTGCGAATAACGTGCAGTCGCCACCTCGAGCCGATTCAAGCCGCTGCCCCACGTGCCGATCCAAACATTGCCGTTCGTATCGGCATACACCGAGTAGACGGCATCATTACTCAGGCTATTGGGATTTTCAGGATCGTGTTGGTAGCGGGTAAAGGTTCGGCTTTTGCGATCGAAGCGATTGACGCCGCCGCCGAAAGTGCCGAGCCAAAGATCGCCGTGCCGGTCTTCACAAATGGACCATACGCTGTTGCTGCTCAAACTGCGCGGATCCTTCGCGTCATAGTGATAATACGTGAAAGCCTTGGTCCCGCGCTCAAAGCAGCACAAGCCGCTCCCGTTGGTACCCATCCAAATTTCTCCGGCGGCATCCACATAAACGGTTTTCACCACCCAATGTTCTGATACACTGGGGTCGAGCGGCACATGCGGAAAACGCGCAAAGCGGCGTTGCTGGGCGTTGAAGTGATGCAGCCATGCCGCGGTTCCCAACCAAAA
The DNA here is from genome assembly GCA_013361015.1 of Candidatus Zhuqueibacterota bacterium. Lineage (GTDB taxonomy): Bacteria > Zhuqueibacterota > Zhuqueibacteria > Zhuqueibacterales > Zhuqueibacteraceae > JABWAN01. Next base: position 4,216 of record JABWAN010000643.1, read on the forward strand.
CGCGCCAGGCGCCAAG
>JABWAN010000644.1 GCA_013361015.1 Candidatus Zhuqueibacterota bacterium
CAGATTGCCCAACAACTTAAAACAACAATCGAAAGTGCCCTCGGCTTAACCGTATCAGTTGGCATCGGCACAACAAAAACACTTGTCAAAATTGCATCAAACGCAGAAAACTTTCAGGCTACACATGGAACAAAAACGCACACGGAAAAGCTTTTCAGTGTGTGTTTTTGATCCGTGTGTGGCCCCGTTTTTTTGAGTGAAACGACCTTGCATTCTCACGCCGCGACCGTTTGCCGTCTCGCGGTTGGCGGCTCGAATTTCAGCGGATTATCGAATTTGAAATAGCCGGTTTTCAAAATCGCACGCACACGCGGTTGGCGGAAGAACGCGACGCAGCGGCCGACTTCGAGATGCTTCAACATTTCCGCATTGATCTCTTCCGAACTCTTTTGCGGCGGCGCCGGTTTGCCTTCGGTTTTCAGTTTCGACGTTTCGCTGTTGCCGCTCACGCCCATGCGCTCCATCACCATACGCACGCTTTCGGGGCTGCCGAGTTGAAAGCAGAACATCGCGTTGGTGTGATTCGCAAGCTCATCCAAAAAATTTTCGGGCAGATGTAAAGCCGGAGCATTGAGTTCCGTGAGCGATTGGTCCGTATAGCACACGCTCACGCCCGCGTTCTTGCACACGCGCAGCAACTCAATCGAAGACGCGCTCGCGAAGTTGGCAAACTCGTCGATGATGAGCAGCGCTTCTTTGCTGTCCTCGCCATGCGCGGCTTGCATTGCCGCTTGCGCGAAGCTCATCATCATATCTTGCAAAATGAGTTGGCCGAGAAAGCGCATCGCAGGCATGCCGCCGTGCATGGGCAAAGTGAAGTAACAATCTTTGCGCTCGCGATAGATCGTCGCGATGTCAATCTCCGGCTCGTTCGTATCCAAAAGCCAGGCGTAATCCGAGGTGCAAATCTCCCGTAAGGCGGAAGTGAGCGCCTCAGTGTCCGCTTGAAACCGTTGAAAATTGTCCACGGCTTCCATCAAACCTTCGTAAACGTGGCGATCACGCAAACGCCGAAGCTGTTGCTGCAAGTAAGTTTTGGAACTCAAATACTGATAGATGATATCCAGGCTGAAGAAGTGACCGGACTCTTTGATCGCCCGGAGAATCAAATCGAGATAATGCGAGGTGCGTTCTTTCTGGTTATTGATAGTGGCGCTCAAGCCGTCTAAACTCGCAACAATTTTTTGACGAATTTCCGTGACTGTGCCGTGCAGAACGGGATTGTAGGTTGCGGAGCTGCCGGAATCCGAAGGGTTGAAATAAATGACCTCGTGCCCTTGCGCGAGCGAGGTGGCGATGGTGTAAAACCTCTCTAAATTTTTGCGCGAGCCTTTGCCGTCGAGCATAAACGTGGCCACATTGCGCCGCACTTCTTGAAACCAAATGGGCTGCACGATGCTCTCGGTTTTGCCGCTACCCGCGGCGCCGAGGATTTGCGCGTGACCTTTGAGCCACTCGCGTTTTACATAAAACGGTGTGCTGCCGCGGCTCAAATCGAGCCCTAAAAAAATTTGATCAGGTTTGGCCTGCTCGGCGTAGTGCACCAGGTCAACGTCGCGCACGGCGCGATTGCGCAAGGTAACGGCTTTGTTCAAAGAGCGCACCGTGCTCAAGAAGCGCAGCGTCAGATTAAACAAAAAGAGTAATGGCAGAAAACAGCAATAGGCCGCCAAAAGAAGATGTTGCCATTGCACCGCGGCGCCCTGCCAATATACGATCATCACATTGACCGGCCACAGCAGCGTTTGTGCAACACGAATCAAATCATTGAGCACGAACAAAAAATAGTCTTTGCTATGAACCAGAGCTTGTGCCGGAGTCGGAAAAAGTTTTAGGAAGGCAAAAATTTTGTAAGCCAAATAAAGCACGAGCGCGGCGCCGCAGGCGACGATCGCAATGCGCAGATACAAACGCTTGCGCTGATCAAGATCGATACGAAAGCGTTTGAAGATCAAAGGGAGTACGATAAACTCGAACAGTCGCTCTGAGACATACCACGGCAACAAAAAGGGAAGAGCGCCGAGGCTCAATAGAAATTGGCTCAGTTTTTTCATATGAGGAAATAATAGCTCGGCCCTGGCTCAAGCCGCGAGCCGGGTAATTCCATCCAAGGCTTTTTTCAAAATGGCTAAATTGGTAAGAGCAGAATCCGCCTAGTAGGAGATAGGCTCAATGCGTTCGCCTCCTGTGGCGTTTGCAGAGTTGGTGAGGTTGTCATCATAAATTTTCCTATCGCTGCGGTCAAACAAAGAACGCTGCTCGACAACCGTTTGGTAGGAGAATTGGGAGTCTCCTTATGCTCTCTCGCGCAGAGCTACCCGTAGAGACTACCCCAAAGAAGTGCGGCGAATATAGCACTGGGTTACAACTTTGTCAATCTAAATTTCGGCAAATTTGTCGCACAAATGAAACACTTGGCAACAGTATGATTCACTTTCGCGCCTGCAAACAAAGCAACGAACTTCTATCAATATTCATGAAGGTAAAATCTCCGAGTTAGGGTGCAGCGCTGCGGCCGGTTAGTGTTGTTATGGCGCGCGATTGTCAAAGTGTAATGCCGTTCGCGGCCTCGATCGGCAGTGGTTGGGTGGGCTTGATCTACAAAATCGAAAGGCCTTCCAGTTTTTGAAAACCTGGAAGGCCTCTATTATGCGTGCACTCGCAGACGGAAAGTCTGCGCGCCAGATGTAACGCGTCTTTGCACCGGGCCGGAGGCTTTGTAAGAAAATGTTGCCGAAGCAGCGCCTGGACATATCGGCTCACAAGCGCGCGGCTCGCGATACCGCGCCTTTCCGGTTAGGATTGCCGCATGCCTGACAGAAAGATTCTCGTCGTCGACGACGACCAAAGATTGCGCGACCTCCTGCAGCGCTACCTTGGCGAGCAGGGTTTCCAGATCCGCACCGCCGAGCACGCCGCCGCGATGGACAAGTGGCTGGCGCGCGAGAGCTTCGACCTGCTGGTACTCGACCTGATGCTGCCCGGGGAGGACGGACTGTCGATCTGCCGCCGCCTGCGCGGCAGCCACCCCGAGCTGGCCTTGCTGATGTTGACCGCGAAGGGTGACGAAATCGACCGCATCGTCGGCCTGGAGATGGGCGCCGACGACTACCTGCCCAAGCCTTTCAATCCGCGCGAGCTGGTGGCGCGCATCCATGCCGTGCTGCGACGCCGCGCCGCCCCCTTGCCGGCCGGGGCCCCCGCACCGGAGGAAGGCGAAGTCAGTTTCGGCTCCGTCCGAGTAAACCTCGCCACCCGGCTGCTGACGCGCAAGGGCGAGGAGCATGCCCTGACCACCGGCGAGTTCGCCGTGCTCAAGGTGCTGCTGCAGCACCCGCGCCAGCCGCTCTCGCGCGACAAGCTGATGGAACTGGCGAGGGGGCGCGAGTACGAAGTCTTCGATCGCGCCATCGACGTGCAGGTCTCGCGCCTGCGCAAGCTGGTCGAGGACGATCCTGCCAAGCCGCGCTATATCCAGACCGTCTGGGGTTTCGGCTACGTGTTCGTTCCGGACGGCACAAACCACAGGATTTGACCGCCTCCGGATTGCCCCCTTCCGGGCTAATGACAGGAGCCTTTCAGGAAGCCGCCCTTGCGTCTTCCCATAAAATCATGAAATGAGACTGCTTCCCCAAAGCCTGCTCTGGCGCACCTTTCTTCTGATCGCCGGCCTGATGGTCCTGGCGGTTCTTGCCTGGGCGGCCATATTCACCCGTGCCGAGCGCGAACCGCGCGCACGCCAGTTCGCACAGATGGTGGTCAGCGTGGTCAACTCGGCGGTGCAGCGGTCGGAAGCGCCGGGCAACGAGTACCTGGTCGTGAGCGAGGCGCCGGTCTGGCGCCTGCTCGAGAAGCTGTCGACCATCCATCCGCGGCTCGCCACCTATCGGCTCCGGGCGGCCGCCGGGATCGAAGCCTGCCCCGCCACCGCCCGGGTAGTGCGCTGGATCGACCGGCACCACGGCACGGTCGTGCCGGTCATCGCCACCGAGGCGGGCGTGCTGCCGCCCCGGGTGGACCTCTCGATCGGCAGCGAGTTCCTGAGCGACTTCCGCCTGATGGCCGACGAGCCGGCCATGACCCGGAAGATCACGGCGCTCCGCGAAGCCGTCGGGGCCCGGGTGGCCATCGGCGAGTACGACGAGCCCCGGCTCCTCTACACCTCGGAGCTGTTCCGCACCGTCGGGTGGGAGGGTTCGGAGTGGCGGACCGTGCACATCGGGCTCG
>JABWAN010000645.1 GCA_013361015.1 Candidatus Zhuqueibacterota bacterium
TGAAATTCTCAAAATGCTCGTGTCGTCAGCAAAACGCGAAGCAAAAAGAGCGATATCAATGCAATGCCCGCCGCATCTCCAAAAAATGTTTTCCGAGCTACTTTTGCTGCATCGCTTTAATGACAGCTTCGGTGCGTGAATTGACGTGCAGGTTGGCGTAAATGTTTTTGAGATGAAAGCGCACGGTCGGCACGCTAATGAAAAGCTGGGCGGAGATTTCTTTGTTGCTTAATCCTTCAGAAAGCGCATTCAGCACTTCTTGCTCGCGCTCCGAAAGCGTGGCGGTATACTTGGTGGTTTTCCTTTGATTGTGGAAGTAAGCAATGACTTTCTGTGCGATTTCACCGGACATCGGCGCGCCGCCGTGGTGCGCCTCTTTGATCGCTTCCGAGAGTTTTGCCGTGGAGGAATTTTTAAGCAAATATCCAACCGCGCCCGCCCGCAAGGAGTCAAAGATGCGATCATCGTCACTGTAATTGGTGAGCATTAGAATTTTGAGATCGGGATATTCGGTTTTGAGGCGCTCGACGCATTCGATGCCCGACATGCCCGGCATGTTAATATCCATCAGCACGACGTCGGGGGGATCATCGGCAATCGCTTCGAGAACTTCCTCGCAGCCCGAGAGCGCGCCGGCCAGCTCGAAATCCGCTGAATGCTCGACCAGCCACGTGATAACCTCGCGAACTTTGGCGTCGTCATCGACAATGGCAACGCGAATCGCATCTTTCGACTTCTCCATTTTATTCGCCTTTCGGGTGATGATGGAATTTCAAAAGTCTCAAAGTAGGGTACAAAGCCGCGGTGCTTAACTTTGTGCGCGCTGGAAAATGCCGCCGGTTTCGTGCTCCGAGCAGTGAAGGTTACGGCCGCATGTGCTCCTTCAACTGAACTTGACGCCCGATATTTTGTTCGGAATGCTCGCGAGCACGCGCGTGCCTTGGCCCAATTGTGATATGATCTCGCATTTCCCGCCAAGCTTTTCTGCGCGGGTGCGTAAGTTGAACAAGCCGTTGCCGCTTTTCGCCTTTTCTACTTCGAAGCCCCGGCCTTGATCTGCAATCGTCACCCGCACCTCCTTGCCATTCGCCTCAAAATACACCGCGAGCGTGGGGCTGGCCGCATGCTTTGCCATGTTGTGGATCGCCTCTTTTGCAATAAGCAAAAGATTGCGGCGAATTTCGGGATGAAGTTTCATTTGCGCAATTTGCGGAGCGACTTCAAACTGCAGCGCAATATTGCGCGCGCTGCAAATTTCATGGGCAAAAACTTTGATCCGGCGCTGCAGCGCCTCCAACGAGTCATGCTTCGGGTTGATGGACCACACCACGTCGCTCATCGCGACCGACAACTCGCGTGCAATACCGCCGACCCGCGCCATGGCGTCGCCGAGTTCTTGCACGGCCTCGCGCACCGGCACGCCCGGAGTTGCAGTGAAATGGGCAGAAGGTTGCGCCCCGGATTTTTGCAGGGCCATCTCAGAGAGCAAGCCGATGTGCGTCAACCCTGCGCCGATTTCGTCGTGCAAATCAGTAGCGATGCGCGCGCGAATTCTTTCGATCGCCAACACGCGATCGAGGCGCACGATGTGAATCGCATACAACGCCGCGCCGCAGAAAACCGCGACCAACGCGATAAACCACCAGCGCTGCCAGAACGGCGGCAAAAGCGTAAACGCATAGGTGGCAGGCGCACTGCTTTCCACGCCGTCGGCAGTGAGGGCAGTCACTTCAAAGACATACTGGCCGGGCTGCAAAGAGGCGTAATTAACGGTGCGCTGTTTCGTGGGTTCCTGCCACTCGTCTTCCAAGCCGCGCATGCGATAGCGATAGCGCAGCGCTTTTTCATCTTTGAAGCTCAGTCCGGCAAAATCCACGCGCCATGCATTTTCATGATGGGGAAAATCCGCATCGTTGGTGAGCGCGCGCTCCTTGCCGTTTACGCGCAAGCTGGTGATATAAATGTACGGCGGAGGCGTGTTGTGGCTTTGCTGACCATACTCATAAATCGTCAATTCCCCGTTGCTCACAGCCCAGATGGCTTTGGCATGCGGGATCGTTCCGACCGCGCCGAAGTGCTTGCCGAACAATTTTGTCTGCGACAAAAAACGGCGCGAATTTTCCGGCGCCGTATATTGTATGCCGACCGAGGTGCCGATCCACATCGTGCCGTCCTCAGCTTCCGCCATTGCCCAGATCGCATTGTTGCGCAAGCCGTCCTTTGTGGTCAGCGTCTGAAACTTTCCATCTTTATAAATCGAAATTCCGTTGAAACGCGTGCCGATCCAAATCTCGCCGTTGCGGCGCTGCACCAGCGAACGGATTTGATTGCTGGCCACTCCGTCCTGGCTCATCAAACGGCGGTGCAAACGGTAGCCGCCATTTTCACGCGCTAAGATGGAAATGCCGCCGTTGAACGTGCCGGCCCACAAATTACCTGCGGCATCATGGCAGATCGAACGCGTGGTGTTGCCCTCGAGTTTATGCGGAGTTCGTTGCGTAAGCTCGTGAAGATTTATTTGTACGAGAGGGCCGCTCCAGACATCATACCATAGCTGATTGTCGCGATCTATCATGATTCCGACCGGCTCGCCTTTCGGCAAATCGAGGCCAGGTTGCAAAGTATGAATGAGCGTCAAGAGCGATGATTGATTTGCGCGCGCCACGCGTTTATAGCCGAACAATCCGCCGTTCGTAACGGTGAGCCACAGGAAACCGTCTCGCGCAATATCGGCGGAGACTAAGCGTTTTGACAATTCTCTTTGCTGGCCTTGCCGGTAAATCGCCGGGATGCGATGCAAAAATTTTTGCCAGCCACCGGCGTGCTGCTTCCAGATTTCCCAAAGCCCTTCGCCGGAAACCACAAACACGTGGCCGTTCGAATCCGCCACTGCGGCGCGATTCAAAACGTCGGCGTGTAGATTGTGCATGGGAAAAGTCAAGAGGCGTGCTTCCGATAATTTGACCAGACCCCCATTTTTGCAGGTAAACCAGAGATTGTTTTCGCGGTCGCGCAGGCAAAACCGGATATCGGTATCCGGTAAGCCGTGCGCCGTGGTATATTGAGTAATCTCACCTGCCGCAAAATTGCTTTTAGAGATTTTGAGGAGACCCGCCCCGGTCGCAAACCACAGATTGCCGTCGGCGTCGGCAAGCACGGCGTTTATGATGCCGAACGGTGTTTGCCGTGCAGCTACGACGCGGTCGTCGCGCACCTGATAAATCGCGCCATTTTGCGCGCCGAGCCACAAAGTCCCGTCTTCATCTTCGACCATGCACGTGAGGAGCACCGGGGCAATATTGAGCGACACGCGCTCGGTGGTTCGCGTTGCCGGCGAATAGCGATACAAGCCCGTTCCAATGCTTATCAGAATCCGGCCGTCTCTCATTTCTTGCAGAATCGGCACCCAGCTTGTGTCTTTTCCGGTTGAAAAAAAGCTGATGCTGTCGCCCTCGACGCGGTAAACCCCCCAGGCAGTGCCACACCAAATGACGCCGGCGAGGTCTTCAAGAATTGCTGTAATAACATTCGCCGTGCTTTGACTCATGCGGCGGTCCAGGAGCTGCGAGGTGATTTTGCCATTCCGCATTTTGCTGAGGCCGCCGCCGTGCGTGCCGATCAACATTGTGCCGGGCGTTTTGCGGCTTTCTTGAATACACCACACGTGCCCTACCGGCAGGCCGTCGTCGGTGCTGTAGTTTTTGAAACTCTCGCCGTCATAGACGGACATGCCGCCGTCGCCGCCGATCCACAAGTAGCCGCGTGCGTCTTGAAAGATCGTGGTAATCCAATTGGAGGGCAGGCCGTCTTTGATGGAATAATGATCGAAAGGCAATATTTGCGCATGCCCGGGAAGCGCAAGGCTGAGCAGAAAAATGCAACCGAGGACTTTGAAATAGTATTGGTTTGGCATCATCGCACACAATCGGGATTTGGGGAAGAGTTGCTCGTTTTTCTGTTCAATTAGTTTTCTCCCCGCCCGTGGCTTTGCTGCGCCGCACGCATGTTATTTCCTCAAAAGCTTGAAAGCGTGCGTCCACTGGCCGCGCAAAAAACCTGGAATGCACCACAGGATGCACAGCGGCTCGATGGCGCGCGCAGCTTCGACGCCGCCCATGTCTTCCACTTCATCACCGAACTGGTCGAGGATTTTGCCCACTTCCGTCTTCGCGTTTTGATTATTGCCGCAAATGAACATGCTCGGTTTGAGGCCGCCAAATCCGGAT
>JABWAN010000646.1 GCA_013361015.1 Candidatus Zhuqueibacterota bacterium
ACCGCGAATGAACGCCAGTCAGCGCGCACAAATGATTCGCGTGCATTAGCGGTTCCTTGAAAACCTTCGCAGGCGCGAGGATTTTTCCACAGAAATACTTTGATGCGGAGTTCAAATGTTCCTTTTCAAAAACAAAGCGGAGCTGGGTTGGAGTTTATATGATTGGGCTAATTCGGCGTTTGCAACCACGATTATGGCGGGATTCTTTCCGGTCTTCTTCAAGGAGTATTGGAGCCACGGCGAAGCCGTCACGGAAAGTACGTACAAATTAGGATTGGCAAATTCTGCCGCCGGAATGCTCGTTGCGATGATGGCGCCGCTTCTGGGCGCAATCGCTGACTACGGCAGCCATAAGAAAAAAATTCTCACCTTCTTCGCTTATCTCGGCGCGCTGTCTGCTATGGCATTGTTCCTCGTCGCCAAAGGAGAATGGTTGATGGCTGCGATTGTTTACGTCGCGGGAACCGTCGGGTTTTCCGGTAGCCTCATCTTTTATGATTCACTTTTGCCGACGTTCGTTGCCGAGCAGCGCATCGATTTTGTGTCCGCGGCCGGTTATGCGATGGGTTATCTGGGCGGCGGCTTGTTGTTCCTACTCAACGTTGCGATGACCCTCAGCCCGCAAACTTTTGGGCTGGCCGATGCTGGACAAGCTGTGCGTATTTCTTTTGTCTCGGTTGGAATATGGTGGGGCGTATTCACGCTGCCGATCATTTGGCTTGTGCCCGAAGCCAAGCCGAAGCAGGCTATATCCGTCGCGAGTGCAGTACGGGGAGGGTTGCAACAACTCAAACGCACATTTCAAAAAGTGCGGCATCTGCGCACGATTTTTCTTTTTCTTGCGGCATACTGGCTCTACATCGATGGCGTGGACACGATCATTCGTATGGCCGTGGATTATGGCATGTCGATCGGCTTTAAAAGTTCGGATTTGATTGTGGCCTTGTTGATCACGCAATTCGTCGGCTTCCCCTGTGCCATTGTCTTCGGCCGCTTGGGCGAAAAGATCGGCGCAAAGCGGTCCATCTTCATTGGCATCGCCGTGTACTTGCTCGTTGTGCTGTGGGCGGTGCGCATGCAGCACGCATGGGAATTTTATGCGCTCGCGGTCGTCATCGGCTTCGTGCAAGGCGGCATTCAAGCGTTGAGCCGCTCGCTCTATTCGCGCCTTATACCACACGATCAAACCGCGGAGTTTTACGGCTTCTACAATTTACTCGGCAAATTCGCCGTCATCTTCGGCCCCATCCTAATCGGTTTGACCGGCTTGATTTCAAAAAGCTCGCGCGTGGGAATTGCCTCGATCTCCGTTCTCTTTGTGTTGGGCGGAATCTTGCTTTACTTTGTCGATGAAAAGAAGGGGCAGGAGGAGGCGAAGTATCTCGTGCGGCAGCCGGTGGAATTGGAGTAGTGGAGCAATGGATTAATGGTGAGGATAATTCCAATACTCCAATACTCCATCACTCCACAAACACAAACTCCCCGCTCTTTCCTCCCGTCTTTTTCATCAAGCGAATCTCTCCAATCACCATCGTTTTATCAACGGCCTTACACATATCATAGAGCGTCAAAGCCGCCACACTCACCGCGGTCAGTGCTTCCATTTCCACACCGGTCTTGCCGTGGCAGCGCGCCGTCGCTTCAATCTCGAGATGCGCGCTCGCCACGGTGATTTGCACGTCCACGAAATCCAATCCTAAGGGATGGCACAACGGAATCAACTCGCCCGTGCGTTTCGCGGCCATAATACCGGCATAGCGCGAAATTTCCAGTGCGTTTCCCTTCGGCAGCGCATTGCGATGGAGCAGCGCAATCGTTTCGGCCTGCATCGAAATTCTACCGCACGCAACCGCCTCGCGCGCGGTCACCGCTTTCGCACCGACATCGACCATCGTGGCCTGGCCGCTCGCGTTGATATGGCTGAACGTTTTTTCATCGGACATGGGACTACTCCTTTTGGAGTGGGTTGTACGAAGTTGGTTTATGCGATAGCGTGAGCACTCCCCATACACTCTGCCAACGTATCACCCTCCCTACGACATGCCGGCAAGCACGTCTTTCAACTTGACCGACAGGTGTGACAATAATTCCAAGCGCGAAAACAAGGCCGTTGCTTCGCCTTTCGAAAAATCAAAAATTTGCTGCACTGCTTCGCGTTGGCATATTGGTTGCGAAGATGCAAAGCGGTCGTCAAACAAATTGAACCCTGAAGCATAAAACTCAAAAACAACGGAGGTCTAATATGTCACTCGTACGTTGGTCGCCTGCGCGTGAACTCTTGAACATTCGTTCCGACTTCGATCGCGTCTTTAACCGTTTCTTCGATCACGATGCGCTCGAAACTTCCTATCGTAGCGGTGCGTGGGAGCCGGCGGTGGATATTAGCGAAACCGCGGATGAATATCAAATCCATGCTGATCTGCCCGGCCTCACGAAAGACGAAGTGAAAATCAACTACGAAGACGGCGTCATCTCGATTCGCGGCGAGAAGAAGCAGGAAAAAGAAGACAAACAGAAAAACTACCATCGCCTCGAAAGAAGCTATGGCATGTTTGAACGCTCCTTCCGCCTGCCCAATCGTGTTGAAATCGGCAAGATCGAAGCGAAGTTCAAAGACGGCGTGTTGACCCTGCGCCTGCCGAAGTCTGAAGAAGCCAAACCCAAAGAGATTCCGATTCGAATCAGCTAAGCGACAATCCACGAAATGATGGAAATGACCCCGCCTCGCTTGCGAGGCGGGGTTTAACTTTTGGAACCCTTTCAGCTAGGATGTTGCCATGCCGATTTACGTTTATCGATGCCAAGCTTGCCACAACACACACGAAGCTTTGCAGAAATTCTCCGACCCGCCCCTCACGATTTGCCCATCATGCCGCGGCGCACTGCAAAAAATCATCAGTCCCGAATTCGGTTTGAGCTTTAAAGGCAGCGGCTTTTACATTACCGATTATAAAAAGGCCGGCAACGGCACAAACACGCCGCCCTCAAGCGCGGAAACCAAGAAAGATAAAAGAGCCGCTGCGCAGGCGGAGGCCGGGTAATCAGCGCGGCGTGTTTGCCGCGCGACTTTTTTTATGGTTTGTCGCTGCTTCACCTCGGTGTCATCTTTGCTTGTTTATCTCACCTTTATTTCTCCGAACGAGGAGACTTGGAGTCACGCTCCTCACCGCGCTGCTCCATTTGGGCTTTCACGCTACGACGACGCTCCGCCGGCAACTCTATTGCATAAGACAAAGCCCCCACTCGCGTCAGCATTGCCGAAGTTTCGTATCTCCTCCCTTGACCTTTCTCTGAAAAGTGCCTATCATTCTCAACGTGAATGGAATTTCTTGCAGTCGTGCAGCTTTTCACAAAAGTCTGTGAGGGAGGTCGGTAATGCCGCAACACCGCTACCGTGTTTTGCTATCCAGTTGGTTTCTGCTCTGCTTCCTTGCCACTCTCTTTGCCCAATCGAAAACGCCGCAACACGGCAAGCGTGTTAGTCAACTCGTCATCGCCAACGCCATGATGCTCGACGGCAACGGCTCGCCTGCCGAGGGTCCGGTCGATCTCCTCATCAAACAGAATCGCATCGTGGGCATTGCCCGCGCGAACGCCCATGCGGACTATCTCAGAACCGCGGACGCAATCATCGATGGCTCGAGCCAATACGTGCTGCCGGGTTTCATCAATATGCACGGCCATCTGCAAAATGAGCGCGCCGGCAAACCCATGCCCTTCGACTATCAACTGAAACTCTGGCTCGGCTGCGGCATCACGACCATCCGCGACGTGGGCAGCGATTACGACAAAGGCCTCGAAATCAAACGCAAGAGCGCTGCCGGCGAAATCGCCGCGCCGCGCGTGTGGCTTTACATGTGGTGTCCCGGCGGAACGAACGCAGCCGAGATTCGCGCCAAAGTGCGCGAGCTCAAAGCCAAAGGTGCGGATGGCCTGAAGTGTCATCAAATGGATCGCGACACATACATGGTCGTCGCGGACGAAGCGAAGAAGCTCGGGCTCAAACTCGCGCACCACGTCGGCGTGGAAGATGCGAACGCATGGGACGATGCGAACGCCGGCACTGCGACGATCGAACATTGGTACGGCGTTCCCGATGCCGCGCTTGCCGGCGTGCAAAACTTTCCGCCGGATTTCAACTACAACAACGAGCTGCACCGTTTTCGCTATGCCGGCCGTTTGTGGCGTGAAGCCCTGCCCGAAAAGCTGCAAAA
>JABWAN010000647.1 GCA_013361015.1 Candidatus Zhuqueibacterota bacterium
ATGGAAATCACCAAATCCGCGCGGCGCAAAAAGCGAATGCTGTCCTGGCCCATGCGCGAAACCACGATGGGCAATCCGCGGGCCTTGTTCAACAAGAGGCCGCGCTGGTCTTTGTGCATGAACGGCCCGGTGGAAACGAACGCATTGAATGCAACTTCACGCCGCAAGAGGCGCACGGCGTCGATGAACTGATCCATGAAATACGAAGCATCGGCGCCGCCGCCGCCGGTGACGAGCACGAATTTGCGATGGTCATTGGCAAACAAATCGTGGAGCACTTTGTCGGTCAGCGGCGCCTCGGTGGAATCCTCACGGCATACATAGCCGCAATAGTTCGCCTTGGCCACCAATGCCGGGGGAAAGTTATACTCGGAGATCACGTCGTAAACGTCAGCGCAACCATAGATATTGATGGCGTCGTAATACGTATCCGCCGCGGCAAACGCGCCTTCATTTTGCCATTGCTGATGGATTACATTGGGCGCGCCCAAAATGTCGCGAATGCCCAGCACGATCTTCGTGTGCGGGCTGTGTTTCTTGATGAATTCGAGCGGCATGGCCAGCTCGCCGAGCGCGCCGTGCGGCATGTGATCGACCATGAAAATGTGCGGCTGAAAACTCAATGCGACGTTTTTGATGATCTCGGAGCGAATCGTGAGCAGCTCGCGATAGGGCATTGTCAAGCGGTCCGGGCGCCACACGCCGGTATCCACTTTCACAATGGTGGGAATTTTGACGAAGTCGCATTTCGGCGGCATTTTGAAAAACGGCGCCACCGGCGAATCGGCAATAATCAGAATCGAGGCTTCCGGGCTGCGTTTCTTGATTTGCAAACAGATGTTGAGATTGCGACGCAAATGCCCAAGGCCGAATCCGTCTTGGGAGTAGATCAAGATTTTGGGATGTGTTGTGCTCGACATAATATCGAATGCTTCAAAAGAGGAACTTGCAACGGCTTGGCCCTTGCATTGAAACCGATCAAATTCTCATGAGCGCCAGAACCAAAGACCTCGGCCAAGTCAAGGTTGGAACGTTTTTCTTCAAGCCAAAGCCGCGACCGGTGCATGCTGCTGGCGGCCGGCCAGCAAGCGCGTGCGCTCAACGATTCCCGTGAAGCCGTCTTGCGGAAGCGCTTCGTATTGGGCTTTGTGCACGAGGTGCGGGCCTGCGAACAACAGCTTCGCAAACTGCTCGCGCAAAACTTCGGGATGAAAATCCGCGGGCGAAAGCACGGTCACGAGGCCGCGCTCGCGCAGCAGCTTCGCGCGATAATAATTGTCCGGCTGCTCTTTATGATTGGGCACCACCAACGCCTGCTTGCGATGCGCCAACACTTCGCACATGACGTTATAGCTGCCGGTGGAAATCGAGAGATCGGCAAACTTGAGATAGTGCAACATGTGCTTGTCCACACGGTGTAGAATCACATTGGGCAATCTTTGGGTGCGCGCCAGCAACGCGCGCTTTTCCCGGCTGCCGATCGCCGGGCCGGCGAAGACAAAACTTTGCACCGCCAAATCCTCGGCCTTTTCGAGAAAACGCAAATAGGCGTCGATCAAAGGAAAATCACTGGATTCGCCGCCCGCAGTGAGCACGACGACCGGTTTGTTGCGCTGCAGGCGCCCCATTTCCACGCGCACGCGTTGCGGTGGAACGACTTGACGCGTGAGATAACCGGTGTAGCGCAACTTGCGCGCGAGATGATCCGGCATTTGATAAGCCGAGGCGTAATCGCACATGCTCTCCGCACCGTAAATTAAAATCTCGTGTGCGTGCTCGAACGCTTCGAGCACACCGTTCGCACGCCATTGCCGCATAACGTATTGCGGCTCGCCGAGTGTATCGGGCAAGCCCCACAGCACTCTGGCGTCGGGCAGCTCATCGGTCACGCAGCTCAAGATTTTGCGCATCTCAGACGGAATGTCGAGCAAGCTGTCGTCGAAGATTACGAGGCCCGGCCGGAAAGTTCTGAGCGCGCTCTGTGCGATCTTACGGCGAATGCGCAGCGTATTCTCGGTTTCCAAATTCAGGCGGCCGTTCAAGTAAGACTCGTGGTCGCGAATGCTCAAGCTGGGCAAGTGCACGTAGTCCGTGCGCTCGGGCAGCTTGAATCTTCCGATGTTGGAAAGGTCGGTCAATACCAGAATCGAACAATCTTGCCACGCCTTGGACAGCGCCGAGGCCACGGATAAAGTTCTAAGCGTGTGCCCCCAGCCGAGGCTGTCGTTGCTATACATGAGAATCCGGAGCGAAGACATAAAGCGTTCCCTAAATTGCTCATCGTAACAAAGCTCTAGTGATCGTCCCTTGAGTAATTAACGGCCCGAAATCACCAGCATGGCAAAACCGGGAGCGCTGCAACAATGAGCGCCGGCATGTATGAAATGAAGTTTTGAACGAGAAAGAAAAGACGAGTCAGTTGTTGACCGAGCACACATGATCCGCAAACACAGTTCTTACCGCCAACTGTCGAATCCAACCATTTCGTGCCGAACTCAAAGCCCGAAAAAGGCTGCCCATCTGTGTAATCAGTCCGTTGACTACGACGAGGGTAAAACTTGAGGCGGGATACGCCCAACCACGCTGCGATCCTTGCAGTTCACTAAAGCCCCACGCCACGCGACGTAAAGTATATTAAGCTATATACCGTCACCGCGTTCGCCTACGGAAGTTTGCATGAAATTATTGTTGAGAAATGCCGGAATGCGGCGGCACAGAATGCAATGACATCTTTTACAGGCCGAGATTGAATACTGCGGAAGCTCCGTGTGCAGCAGCGATGCAACGCTCCGCCGCTTGCATCGTCTCTCTTACAGATTGCTTGGCCGGGCTCGCAGTTTTCTAATAGTTCACCGGCTTCACTCTTTCACTTTATCGGAGGCTCCATGATGAACGCGTCTCATTTGCGCGTGTTGTGCATTTTGCTCCTCAGCCTCGCGTTCGGCTGTGGAAATCAAGAAGAAGCTTTTCAAGTGCCGGTCGCGTATCACAAACTGGAGAACGGCTTGAAGGTCGTCCTCTCCCCCGACCATACGGCGCCGACGGTAGTCGTCGCGGTGTACTACAACATCGGCTTTCGCATCGAACCGCGGGACCGCACCGGCTTCGCACACCTATTCGAGCACATGATGTTTCAAGGCTCGCAAAACCTGGGGAAAATGGAATACATCCGACTGGTGCAGAAAAACGGCGGTGTGATGAACGGCTCGACGCGCTTCGATTTCACCAACTACTTCGCGATTATGCCGGCCCACAAGCTGGAAACGGCACTCTGGGCCGAGGCCGATCGCATGCGCGGCCTCGTCATCACACAGGAAAATTTGACCAATCAGCAAGGCGTGGTGAAAAACGAAGTGAAGGTCAACGTGATCAATCAACCCTATGGCGGGTTCCCGTGGCTGGACATGCCGCAATACGCCAATTCGAATTGGTACAACGCACACAACTTTTATGGCGATCTCGCTGATCTCGATGCGGCCTCCTTGGAGGACGTGCAGGCTTTCTTCGACACCTATTACGCGCCGAACAACGCCGCGCTCGTGGTGGTGGGAGATTTTGAACCGAACGAGGCGCTGGGCTATATCAAAAAATATTTCGACCCGTTGCCTTCCGTGACCCAGCCTGCTCAACCCGATCTC
This sequence comes from Candidatus Zhuqueibacterota bacterium, assembly GCA_013361015.1. GTDB lineage: Bacteria > Zhuqueibacterota > Zhuqueibacteria > Zhuqueibacterales > Zhuqueibacteraceae > JABWAN01. The sequence continues at coordinate 3,639 of JABWAN010000647.1, forward strand.
ACCGAGCCGCGCCAAGAGCAGGAGAAAAAAGTCAGCAAAGATGATCCGCTCGCGAACCGCCCGGCCTTGGCCTTCGCTTATCACATGCCGCAGCGCAATTCACCGGAATATTTCGCGATGGGCCTGCTCGATCAAATTTTGTTGCAGGGCGAAGACAGCAAACTGCATCAAGCGCTCGTCAAGCGCACCGGCTTGACCGGCAACGTGAACGGCGGCATTAATCTGCTCGGCAATATGTTCAATTACAACGGCCCCATGTTGTGGATGGCCGCGCTCTTTCACGATGCGACCACCACGCCGGATTCGATCATGCACATGGTCGATCAAGTTGTCGAAGAAGTGGCGGCGCAGAAACTCACGCCCGCCGATTTGGAGCGCGCGCTGGTGAAATGGCGCTCGAGCTATTATGACGATCTCAGCGGCACCGGCAACTTCGGCCGCGCAGACCTGCTCGCATGTTTTGCACTGTTCGACGACAATCCCGACCGCATCAATCATCTCGAAGAAGAGTTTCGCAAAGTCACACCCGAGTTGCTGCAAAAGACCGCGCAGGAATATCTTCGCCCCTCGGCGCG
>JABWAN010000648.1 GCA_013361015.1 Candidatus Zhuqueibacterota bacterium
AATTCGAAAGCCCATGAAACCTGGCGCTATCTCTTGTTGGATGGCGGCGTGGAATTCATCTTTGTGGATCGTTCGGGCTACAGCGATTTTGAGTTGGTACATTCCACCAAGCGCGGCGAGTTGAAAGATTATGACTGGGAGCGTTTCTTGCAGTAGATCGTAACGGCAGCAAAGTTTTCAGCAAGCGCGTTAGGAGATCTTTTCATGGCGAAGCACGCAGGCAAATTTCTCGTAGTCGTGATCATAAGCTTAGGAGCGTGCGGTGGCGGTTGTACGAAGTCACCCTTCGAGGACGAAATCAAGCCGGAAGCGCGCCTCCTGCGCGGCCAAGTGCAGCTCGACAACGCACGCAATGGCTCGGCGAACGTCTATGTCTGGCTGGAGGGCCTTGACCTCGGCACACGCACGGATAGCGCGGGCCAATTTCAAATAGAAATTCCCAGCTCGCAAACAACCACCGGCGGCGCGGCTTTGAACGGCGTGTTTCGGTTATATTTTTATGTCGCGAATTACGGCCTCAACTCGGTGGAGATCGTTGTGCGCAACGGGCTGTTCGCGTATGGCCATGGCGCGCTGACTGCCAACGGCGACTTGAAGGACACCATCCGGCTTTTCAAAATCCTCACCATCTCAACTATTGTTGACCCGCCACAAGTGCCGCAAAGTTATCGTGACGGCATCGATATGCAGACGACATTTCAAGCGACGACGGATACGGTCCAAATCGTGGTGCCGAAATCCGTAGGCGGATTGCTCGGCGGTATTTTTTTTCGGCACCTGCAAACTGACAGTGTTTTCATCGACATTCCCGATGAGGGCGCGGACACACGCGATCACGTTCTTATCGGCCATACGCCGGTCAGTCGCCGGCAAATTTTTCAACTCAATGGCGCAAACTTTCGCGACTTGTTTTTGCCCGTGGGCGATTTCGAAGTCATTCCCTATTTTTTTATCGAGCAAGAAGGCATGCCGCCAGGCTTGCTCAAAAGTCTGGGCAAAGATGTGGAGGGCCCGACCGCGGAGTATTTGAAGATTCCATTTCGCAGAGAAGGCGGGGCGTTTGAAGTTTTTTGACGTTCCCTCGTGCGGCTTTCAAACCCAATAGAATTTTCAAAAATCTATTTCAGAGTCTATGCTCCTTCCGAAATTTATCCGCACGCTGCCAATGTTTCTTAGTCTGTTTGCGGTTAGTTTGAGTTTGGTGAATTGCCGCGAGCAGCCGACTCCTTCCGAACGGATTCCCACGAGCCTTCGCATTGAAGGCGGCGCGCCCACGATTTACTCGGGCGGCTCTTTGCAGCTTGTCGCCGTCGCAAGCTATAGCGACGGCACTGTGCGGGACCTCAGCGCTGCTGCAACTTGGACAAACACGCCGGCGCGCGCGGGATTGGTGCAATCGGGAGGAAAGTTCATTGCAACAGATGACTCCGTTGGCATTGAAACAGTAACAGCAAGCGTTCAAGGTCGAACCGCCTCGCTGCAAATCGAGGTGACGAGGCGCGCCGCAATCTTTTCTATTTCACCGGTTATTGTAGCACTGACTTCCGGCGAGACGCTGCAATTTGAAGCGAGCGTGGAGTATCAGGGCGGCAGTCAGGCATACGTTACGGAGAATGCCAGTTGGGCGATCTCGCCCGGCCAGGCCGCAACTATAGACAGCAAGGGTAAGCTGCACGCTCTGCCCGGTATGACGGGACATGAAACGGTTACGGCTCAGTATCAGATTCTAAGCGCACAAAGCCAGGTGCAAGTGCAAGCTTCGCAAACGCCTCTTTTTGAAATGGTGACGATTCCCGCAGGCAGTTTTATGATGGGCGACGATAGCAGCCGTTTATTAGATCAACGGCCTGCGCATGAAGTCTTTGTCGATGCGTTTGAAATCGGCAAATACGAAGTGACGAATGCGGAGTACGTGCGCTTTCTCAATCAAGCTTTTGCTGCGGGGCACATCTTTATCGAATCCGGCATCATCAGCGGCAAGCGTGGCCCTTTTGCATTTTTACCCTATACCAAGCTCTGTGCTTCGCAGGAATTTCCGGACAAGTTCATCGAGTACGTGCAAATCGAAGACAATGACTACGTGTTTCGCGTCGTGCCCGGATTTGAAGATTACCCGGTCGTACGCTTGAGTTGGTACGGCGCAGCAGCCTTCTGTGCGTTTTATGGTTATCGATTGCCCACCGAGGCGGAGTGGGAAAAAGCCGCGCGGGGCGGACAACAGCTTCAGTATGGCACAGCGCATGGCGCGATCGCTCATGACTTCGCGAATTACACCGGCACCGGTGGCGCGGACGCCTATGCCGGCTTGGCGCCCGTTGGAAAATTTCCGCCGAATCCTTTCGGCCTTTATGATTTGTGTGGCAACGCGGCAGAATACATCTTTGATCTTTATGAGCCGAGTTACTATGGCGTAAGCCCGCGCAATAATCCCTTTGGGCCGGGGCCGGCCAAGCCCTTGGGACGATTGACGGCGCAAGGTCCATGTGCGTCCAGCATGTGGCGCGGCGGCAGTTGGATTAGTTCCGCAAGCGCATGCAGTGCAACTTATCGCGGCGCGTTTTGCGATCTTCCCGAGCAGTGTAACCTCGGCGCTGCGGTTGCGGGTTTGCGCGTTGCGAGGTCTTTGCCATAATGGTCCATTGCGTTGCGGGTTATTCAATATTCTCGTAAGTCTTTGCTCACTCCGTACACACTTTCAAATCGCGAAGCAGCGTTTGTTTGTTCATTCGTACCCATTTACGGTTGCCAATTCTCTGGTTGCAGCTTGTCCGTAATTAGGAGGTGATGCATGTCATGCGTGAAAAATCTTTGCTGCCTGCTGACGTTCTTGGGGTTGTGCCATGCGCTGCAAGCTCAAGAGATTGTAGTTTCCGGAACCGTGCGCGACCGGAATACGCACCGTGAAATTCGCGGCGTCAATATCTTTGTTAAAGGCACAAAGATTGGCACCTCCAGCGATTTTGCCGGCCGCTACACGCTGCGCATTCCGGAAACCGAAAACACGCAGCAAGCTGCGATCATGTTCCGTCACGTCGCTTATGAAGCGCGTGAGTTTGCTTTGGACTCCTTGCGTGCGAACAAAGCGATTTATCTGCAGCCGCGCGTGATTACCCTGCCCAGCGTCGAAGTGGAGGCGGAAAACACGGCGCGCATGGACATTGCCAAAGACCTGCCGCAGCCCACGGCCGTTATTGAGGCCAAAAATTTCGACATTCGCGGTTATGTGGACGCCGGCGATTTGTTGAAAACCGACCAAAGCGTGCAGGTGGAAGAAGAATTGAGCGGAAAGAAAACCGTGGCGATTCGCGGCGGCAATGCCGATGAAGTTGTCGTGCTTTACAACGGCGTGAAGATGAACAGCGCTTACGACAACGTCTTCGATGTTTCCTTGATTGATTTGGAAGACCTCGATCGTTTTGAAATCATCAAAGGCAGCAACACCGCACTCTATGGCCCCGAAGCCTTTTCCGGTGTGATTAACATCGTGCCTAAATTCCAGCAGGATTATCACCTGCGTTTCAATCAACGGGTGGGCACGTATCGTTCCGGCAACTGGGGCGTGCATCTTTATCACAAGCTCGACCGTTTGAACGGCTCGTACAGCTTTAAGCGCGGGGCTTTGAAGCGCAGCTTTGTTGACAATGAGAGCGAGCTGGAAAATCTTTCCCTCCATCACACCGCAAATGTGCTCTACAGTTTTTCCGAGCACCCCGACGGCCGGCCCGCCAGTGCGCTGGGCGCGATGTACGTTTATACCGCGTTGGACTACGACAATCAGCGTGACGCGGAGAGTTTGTCGAATTTCAATCAACTCCTGTCGCTCAAATACACGGGCAATGCGAGGCGTTTGTTGAGTTTGGATGTGTCTGCTTCGTATCGGCGTTTGGAAGAAGACCAATCCCTGGTGAGCGGAACCGGAGCGCTCACGCGCGGTATCGCGGATCGCGAGCTGCAATTACAAGCTGAGAAACGTCTGTTCTTCGATCGCCTCGAACTTCTGCTCGGCTATCAACTGCAAAATGCCGAGCTTGATTTCGAGGACGTGCGGCGCAACTTCAACGAGCAGCCTGTCGGTTTGGAATCCGCAACGTTGCGACGACAGCACCACGGGCTCGTCGCCATTGCGAAGCTGCACAGCGAGCCGGAAGCGGAATTCCTGCGAAGTCTAGATCTGGATGTGAGCGTGCGCCACGATCGCGTACAAGAC
>JABWAN010000649.1 GCA_013361015.1 Candidatus Zhuqueibacterota bacterium
AGCACGTAAATCGCACGTGATCTCATGCTTTCGACTCCTTTCAAGAAGTTTCTGAACCTTTAGCATCGTATGGCGTTGCCTGCACGATGCGCATGCCATGAAATGGCGGCCTCGTGCAGACGGTGAAATTCATTACAACAAGTCGTTAATCGTGAACGTTAGCGAATCACGCTCATCTTCCTCACCTGTGAAAAATCACCCACGCGCAGTTGATACAGATACACGCCGCCCGCGAAGCCCTTTGCTTCCCACACACGCTGGTGCTTACCCGCAGGCAGCTTCTCCGCAACTAGCGTGGCGACTTCTTCGCCGAGTAGATTGTAGATTTTCAAAGTGACAATGCTCGCTTTCGGCAGTGTGAATGCAATCGTCGTGTTGGGGTTGAAGGGATTGGGATAGTTCTGCGTCAATGCGAAATGCGCCGGAAGCCAATCGCTTCTCTCCGACACTGCGAGAGGTTGATCATTTGGATTTGCCATGGCCCACGTGGAAAATTTCGTTACGCCCGCAGCAACGACGAAATTGCTTGCGGAATCAACGGTGCCGCCGATCAATTCCCATCCCTCGCCGGCGTTGCGATAAAGTTTCAATCCGGCTTCGTCGTGAATGCCGGAAAGAATAAACTCTTCTTGAGCATAATAGAGCGTTAGAGTAGCCGTGAAGGACGCGGTGTCCGGGTAGGCGCTGAGCTGATAATATCGCAGCACGGCTTTTCGCGCGCCGGTGGTATCGGGCGAAACTCCGGCAAACGCTTCGAGGCGAACGCTATCGAGCGCGCCCGCGGAGAAGTTCAACACGGCCAATCTTCCGGTTGGCGGCGCGATCAATAGAATATCTTGGCCCAAAGGCGGCTTCGAGACGGTCACGATCGCTTGGGGCCGCGGCGAAAGCGTGAAGGCGCTCAATTCGAATTTGATAAGCGCCGAAGCGCCGGAAGAAAAATAAGCGAACCACCACCACAGGCCCGATTCTCCCTTTCCCGATTGCGAATCGGTAGCGCCCCAGTACAGCGCGGCCTGCACGTTCGCATCCGAATGTGCGGCTCTGAAACTTGCGCCGCCTCGAGCTTCAGCGCTTTGTCCGGCCGCGTCACTGTCTATCCAATTCGCGCCGAGCGGTTTCAACGAGGGATAATTTTGCGGAGACTTCGGTTCATAACTCACCGGGCCGGCGAGCGCGGCATAATAATTCCGCGCCGAATCTTTTGCCGCGGAATAATAGCCGCAGGCCCAAGCCTCGGCTTTGCCGTCGGCAAACATGCCGGGCGCAATTGCGGTTCCCACCAAAATGAGCGCAGCATCCGCAGCCCACTGGTTGGCCAAAGGCTCCGCGCGCTCCACGGCTTGACGAGCCGTCAAAGTGAGCGCTTGTGCTGCCGCCCGATTCGGAAGCGCAGCCATGGCGACCGCGAGTGCGCACATAACCGAACCCAAAATCTTCTTGCACATGATTGCCTCCTTCTGTTTATGCCGATCACTTGTGATGGTGGCGCAATTGCATTTCATGTTTCAGCGAATCACGCTCATCTTCTTCACCTGCGAAAAACTGCCCGCGCGCAGTTGATAGAGATACACGCCGCTCGCGAGCGGCCTGCCGTCGTTGTCTTTGCCATCCCACAGCACGCGATGATAACCCGCTTCGAACGGCGCCTCCACCAGCGTGCGAATTTCTTCACCGAGCACATTGAAGATTTTCAAAGCCACGTGTTCCGTTTGCGGCAGTTGAAAATGAATCTCGGTTTCGGGATTGCCGGAGATTCCGCGCCCCAGCGGGGAGAACGGGTTGGGATAATTTTGTTCGAGTGCGAAGTCGCTCGGTACAATGCTGCTCGCTTCACCCGTGGGAAGCATTGCGCCGGCTTGCTTCGTGACGACCCAATCACCGAACCAATCGAGCGTACCCGGACCGCCATAAATCAACAGGTGCAAAGTTTCCGTTGCGCCGGAGGCCAAATTCATCGGCCCGAAATGCGGCTCCATGTCGCGGCCGTTGTCTCCGATCGTTTCATAGAGCCAAGCGAAAGAGGGACGGCGATCCAGAAAGACCGTGCCGAACAACGCATCGCGCGTTTCCACTTCCATGGTCATCCATTGGAAATCGGCGCTTTCTACCGTTTGTCCTTGGGTGAGGATCGTGATTGTGTTCGAGCCATATTCCGCATAGCCCAAGCGGCCGCCGGGCCCGGTGTTCGCAGTCGATTCCAATGTGAGAGCCGTGAATGCGATGGTGTGGTCGGTGCGATTGATGAGCTTATACTCTGCAACAACGGCATAGGAATTTTTTGTCAGCAAAAAGTTCTTCACGAATTTCATGCCGGTGGCCACGCCGCCTTCGGAAAGCACAAGGCTCTGCCGCACCAGCGCGCTCGAGCGCGAATTGGACACGATCTGATTTGTCCACGTGGCGCGGCCGACTTCCGTGGGCCAGCCGCCTTCATCGTTCCAATCGCCCGTCCATATGCGCGCGCCCAGCAATCCTTTGTGACAACAGACTTCCGTAGCGGCCAACTCTTGGCCGGTGGCTTTGATGAGCCACGAGGTGATCATGCCTTGCTCCGCGGCCAAAACGACTCTGATGAAACGGTTTTCTAGAACGATATCATTGCCTTCGAATCTCGCAATCTGGCCCGTTAACATCGCAGGCAATGCGAGCACGGTCATGGCAACAAAACCCACGACCCCTGAGTTGATCCGAGTGTTACGCATAAACATACTCCGCAATATTTGAAGGTTCACAAATCATGACCTTCGCGCCGCGGACAACGGGCGCGAACTTCGAGATAGTTTTGAGAGCGTAAGGTCACGTCCCGCTACATTTAGGTTGCGCGCATAGCTTGTTCGCAACACAAATGTCGTGGGACAAATTCACCCTTAACGCGTTAAGCAAGCTGGATAGTCGAATCTAAAACGCATATTGAAAAGTTTATCAGGCGTGCGATTTGAGTGGTGTTTAGCCTGCAAGTTTTTCAGAATTTCATTCTGAAATTGCACTGCGCATCGTCTTCAAATACCCTTTTCAGGTGGACATGAGAGGGGACGGGTTGCGTTTTAGCGCCGAAGTGGTGCAGCAAGCCGCAGAGAGTCTAAGGTGTTTCCTGCACCAAGAAGAGCACGAGAGCGCTTTCATCCAAGCGTTCCTGCACTCTTCATGGTGCAGGAACGCGACAATCGCATGACTCGCAGTAAACAATGGAGGGAGACGGGGCTACTCGCGGGAGCAAAAGCGTCGACAGCAGAAAGCCGTGAGGCTGAGCAAGAATGAATAGCTGTGAGGATTTGCCAAAATGGCTCAGGATTAGGAGAGTGGATGTGCTGATTAGGTTGTAAGCTGGCCCCGTTCGATTTCGCGAACCAAATTTCCCCTCGCCCCATTTGCAACAATGCGGAGGGTCGTTTCATCACGACCTCCTTAAAAGGAAACGGGACAGAGTGCTTATCACTCTGTCCCGCTGATCTGCCGTTCCTCCTCCTCACATACCCATCATGTGTCTCCACATACGGCAGACGACCTCTCGTTTAACACATTCGACAAAAGTGCTACGCACCTACGAGGCGCGAGACACCGTGAAGGTGCCTCGCGCATTTGACCTTATTTCATCATGATCATCTTCTTCATCGCCGTGAAGCTGCCGCTTTCCAAGCGATAGAAGTACACGCCGGAAGGCAGACTATTGCCCGCATCGTCCCGGCCATCCCACACGAACAAATGATAGGCTGCGGGTTGATTGCCGTCCACCAAGCGGCGCACTTCCTGGCCGAGCGAAGTATAGATGCTCAAGCGCACGTGCCCGGATTTCGCCAATTGATACTTGATTGCGGTTTCGGGATTAAACGGGTTCGGATAGTTCTGCTCCAACGCATACACCGTGGGCATCGCAACGCTTTGATCCACGTTCGTCGGCGTCAACGCCAGCTCCGGCGTAAAGGCGCTTTGGTTGCCGGCGAAATCGAATGCCGACAGACGATAGTAATACGTTTTGCCGAGGTCCAAACCGCCGTCGGCATATTCCGTGTTCGTCAGCCGCGCAATGCGATTATTTTCGTCCGGAGTGAACCCCTGCGTTTCGCCGCGATAAATCGCGAAGTATTGGAAGTCGGCGTCGACCGCTTCGTCCCACTTCAGATTTACCGTGCGCGAGACCACGTTGGCGGAGACGTTGCTCGGTGCAAAGGGCGCGAGGTTGTCAATCGAGTAGCCGCTGT
>JABWAN010000650.1 GCA_013361015.1 Candidatus Zhuqueibacterota bacterium
GGAAAACGGCGCGGTGAGCGTGACCAAGTTCGATTCCAGCGCCGCCTCGTTCACAAACTGGAACGTCGGCACGAACGAGATCATCTTGGCCGTGCGCAACACGAGCGCGGAGAGCGGAAACGCGGGCGGGTTTGCCTTCCGGATGGACGTGCTGGCCACGACCGTAACCGGCAACACGATCGTCGACCTCGGCCCGACGACGCACTATTTCCGCCACGAGTTCGATCTCGACGCGGCCGCCGCACAAGTCTCGCTCTTGGAACTGACGCCGCTCGCCGATGACGGCGCCGTGTACTACCTCAACGGCGCCGAGGTCTACCGCCGCAACATGCCCGCCGGTGCGATCGGCTACGGAACGCTGGCGTCGACCGAAATCGGCTCGCCCGCGGCCGGTACGCCCGTGAGCATTCCGTCGTCGGCGCTGGTCGCCGGCCGCAACGTGCTGGCGGTCGAAGTACACCAGGCGTCGCTCGACAGCGACGACATGGCGATGGCGGCGTCGCTAAGGGCGGTCGTCGTGCCCGTCGACCCGCGGCAGCCGAGTTCGCTGAAGTTCGACGAAGTCGCCTCCGCGCTCGCTCCGTTCTGGATCGAACTGACCAACGTTCATTCGCAAGCGATCGACGTCGGCGGTTACGAGATCCGTTCGTCGAACGAAATGACGGCCCCCTACGTCTTCCCGTCGCAATTCGTGCAACCAGGCGAGAGGATCATCGTCGACGCGGCGACGCTGGGCTTCCCCGTCGTCGACAACGACAAGTTGTTCCTGTTCCGTCCCGGCGGCAACGCGGTGGCCGACGCGGTGCTCATGCGGAATCGATTGCAGGGCCGCCATCCTGATTTCGGCGACCGCTGGCTCACGCCGGACGTCCCCACGCCCGGCGCGGCGAACAGTTTCGCGCTCCACGACGAGATCGTCATTAACGAGATCATGTACAATCCGCGCGGTCTCCTGGGCACGCCGGATATGCCGGCGACCTATCAGACCACGTCGCTCGTTTCGTTTGCCGACACGTGGAAATTCAACCGCTCCGGCGCGAATCTCGGCGCGACGTGGTATCAGACGAATCAGCCCGTCGGCGGCGACTGGCAGACCGGGCAGACGTTGATCGGCGTCGAAAGCAGCGCCTTGCCGGAACCGTTGCGCACGACGTGGGGCGACTACTCGCAGGCGGTGACGACGTACTATTATCAGAAGGAGTTCACGTTCGCGGGCGCGCCGGCCGGATCCGAATTGGTATTCCGGCACGTCATCGACGACGGCGCCGTCTTCTATCTCAACGGCGTCGAGCTGGCGGACATCGGCGGCGGGTCCACGCGGTTCGGGATGCCCGCCGGAGCCGTAACGAGCGGCACGTTCGCGTCGACTTCGATCGACAACGCCAACTACAGCGGGTACATCGCGCTCAATCCCGCGATCCTGAACGTCGGCACGAATGTCCTCTCCGTCGAAGTGCACATTTGGTAGAGAAGCCGGGCGGTTCAGCAAAGGGGGAACCGATGATTCGTCTCGTCCTTCCAGCGCATTTGCGAACCTTGGCGCGTCTTGATGGGGAAGTGCGGTTGGATGTGTCCGGCCCGGTGACGGTGGGCAGGGTGCTGGACAGCCTGGAAGCGCGGTATCCCATGTTGCGCGGGACGATGAAGTCGCCACGCTAGTTGCGGAAAAACTGCCCGCCGGGAAGCACCAGCGCGTGTGGGAGGCGAAGGGCTTGGCAAGCGGCGTGCATCTATATCGGATCGAAGCGGGTGACCGTTCGGCAGGCTCAGGGCGGGGGTTTGTGCAGACGAGGAAACTCATCCTGCTGCAATAGTCGCGTTCAACTGAGTAGATGCTTTTCGACGGGAAAATTGAACAGCGGGAGGCCACAATGAATGTCTTGACTCGAGTGATACAAAAATGGATGTGGTTGTCGATTCCATTTACCGTAGTCATATCAGGCTGCAGCATCATCGGGCTGACCCTCGGCTTAATGAGTGATGCGCGCCAGCCCAAAGAAATGATCATCCCCGGCTGGAAAGTGGATTCCTTAAAGGTTGGCACCATGATCGAAGTTCTGTGCAAGGATAGCATTACTTTAAAGGGCAAGTATAGTGGCGTGGAGCCTCTGCCGCTTGGCCAATATGCCCAAGCTTATGCCAAAGCGCAAGCACGCCTGCCCGCAGGGATTCACTTGCCTGACCTGGCGGATACGCTCACCATGACTTTTGTTTCACCCAACCTCCAAGTTTCGAAGAGAGTTTTATCCGGTAAATTGTCGGGATTCGAGGTTGGATTCATCCTATTCACTACAACTGAGAATGGGAGATTCAAGGTGAGCAGCGAACGTCTCGAAGAGTTGATGCGTTTGCGCGACGAAAGAGGCACTGATCTCACCGGAGAGATTGTCAGTAACTTAATCACCGAGGGGAAGATCCCGGCGCGCTCGGCGTTAGTGCTATTGGACGAGGGTCGGAGAAAACCTGTCGCTATCAATCAAGTCGAACAAGTTCATCAATTCGCAGGCAAGAAAAATGGTGCAATCACCGGTTTACTGTTGGGCGCCGTCATTGACGCCACTTTGGTGTTCATCGCAGTGCACGAAGTTGATGATTCCTTCAAGAACATGGACTGGGGTGAGCATTAGGTTCGACTGAAGTGATAACATATTCCTTGATGAAAAGAGTGCCGCATATGAAATGTCGAAACAGTTTATGGATAGCCGCCATTGTTTCGCTATCCCTCGCCTCGCTTGGTGGGAATGTCGCGGCGTTCGCGCAAGCCGATGGCCGCGAGGCGAACAAAAATTTCTATTGGGTGAATCTTGGCGTCGGCGGCTCGAGTTTTGGCGGCGCTTATGGGCTGGGTGTGTGCGGCCAGTTCGGTTGGCACCTCTTTTCATTGCGCTGCACCGGCGCTCACAATGTGGAAACCTCGCAAGTGGGCTCGGAATTCAGCATGCACTATGGCCTTGGCAAGAGGAATCGAAGCGCCGCATTCTCTTTGGCCGTGGGAGCCGGCGTGGTGCAAGGCAATCGCCATCACGGCCTCTATTTGTATGATTTCGACCCGGTGTGGGGATTTTCCACTGAAGCGCAATTGTTTGGAAGAGTCGCAAACAACGTCGGCGTGGGTTTGTCGGCTTTGCTCAATCAAAACAAAGAGAAGGATTTTCTCGTGTTTCTCTTATGCGTGCAATTCGGCAAGCTCTGGCCGTAACCGGAATTTTGAGATTGAAAAAATGTTTGGAGCTCATTCCCTGCTCTCTTTAAACGAGTAGAGACGTTCCGCCGGAACGTCTCTACGGCGATTACGATTAGGGGCGACGAACAAATAGAGCACGGCGATAAAGGAAACGGCATCGGGCCAGGGGAATGAGTTCGAATAAGACTCATCACTTTTCACGTTACGAAAGGAGTGCGTTATGAAAAATCATTTGATACTATTGCTCGTCTCCTTCCTGCATGCGGCTGCATTCGCGCAGCAGTTTGCATGGGAACCGCAAACCAGCGGCACCACGAGCGCATTGGAGGCAGTGACCTTCGTCAATCCGAATCAAGGCTGGATTGTGGGCGGGAACAAAGGCGTGCCCTGGCAAATGATGACGAGCGGCATCAGCGACGGGCTTCTTTGCGTTGCATTCGCGGATGCGAACACCGGCTGGGCTGGAGGATGGTCCGGCAAGCTGCTCAAAACCACGGATGGCGGAAACACGTGGGCGCTGCAAAACAGCGGCACCACAAGCTCGTTGTATTCGATGTTTTTTTTGAATGCGAGCACGGGCTGGGCTGTAGGTTCCAACGCCATTTTGCGCACGACCAACGGCGGCAACACGTGGCTCAAAGCGAGCGGCTCGTATCCGTGGCTGTATTCGGTTTTTTTCGTGGATGCCAACACCGGCTGGGTCTCGGGCATGAACGGCGCAATTCTCAAAACCACCAACGGCGGCGCGAATTGGACCGCGCAAACCAGCGGTGTCACAGGCACGTTGTATGGGATTTCATTTGTTGATGCCAACACAGGCTGGGCCGTAGGCAGCGCCGGTACTGTGCTCAAAACCACGAATGGCGGCGCGACCTGGACGCCGCAAACGAGCAACACCACGAATGATATGGAATCCGTCACGTTTGTGGATGCCAATCACGGCTGGGCAGCCGGCGATCGCGCCACCATCATTCGAACCACTGACGGCGGCACCACATGGACGATGAAAACGGAATT
>JABWAN010000651.1 GCA_013361015.1 Candidatus Zhuqueibacterota bacterium
CTCTTGCGTATGCGCGCGGACAAATTGCGATCTTTCGGCAAGACTCCTCCCAATGGCTGGGCGTAGGTGGAACCGTAGAGGACATTGCCGGTGCGCCGAGTGTGACTACGGCAATCACCAAGCTGGGACGATATGCGCTGCGCAGGAGTAAAGTTCCAGAACGTGAGCCTGGCATAGATTCCATCAACATCCAGCCGAGGATTTTTTCACCCACGGGCGGAGCGCAAGGCTACGGCAATCGCGCCACCATTTCATTTTTGCTCAAGAATGATGACAACGTCACGGTCAAAATCTATAATGCCGCCGGCCGTTTGAAGCGGCGATTGCGGGATAACGCTCCACTGCTGGCCGGGTTCAACGCGATCGAATGGGACGGCAAAGATGAGGAAGGCAACGTCTGCGTGAGCGGAATTTATATTGCAATCATTCAAGGGCAAGAGCAGGCTAAAACGAAAACGGTCGTGTTGTCGAATCGGTATGAGTGAAATCCGGAACCCGACATGAAAAGAAAATTGCGAAAACTATTCCATTGCGCGTTTACGATTGCTTTGCCGTTGAGTCTCAATTTAACTTCGGCGGCATGGGCGCAACCCAGCCAATGGCGATCATTCAGCACCGCGGACGGCCTTGGCGACGTGGAAGTCTACACGATTTTTGAAAGCGCAACGCAGGGGCTTTGGTTCGGCACGCGGCACGGCGCAACACGATTCGACGGCCTTTGGAAAAATTTCACGCAAAGCCACGGCCTCAGCAATGACCGCGTCTTCGCCATTGCAGAAGACGATGCGATGAATCTGTGGTTTGGTACTGCGAAAGGAGTAAGCAGATATGCCGAGGGAAAATTTTATGATGGCCCGGCTGCGCTCGCCGCTGATACGGTGTGGGTGATTGCCAAAGACCAACATGGGAAATTATGGTTTGGCACGAATAGTCACGGCGTTTATTGCTATGCCCCCAACGACTTCGTTAACCCCGCACGGCATTATACTATGAGTGACGGGCTCGCCGGCAATAGCGTCAAAGCAATTTGGTTTGATAAAACCGGCGATCTTTGGTTTGGAACTTCGGAGACCGGCGTTTCGCGGCTTGATACGAGCGGGGCATGGACGACGTTCAACAATGCAAACACGAACGGCCAACTCGCCTCCGATCGCATCACGGACATTTTCGGAGACCTTGAGGGCCGTCTCTGGGTGGCTACGATCGGCGGCGGCGTTTCGCGCTTTGAGAACAACATTTGGAGCAAAGGGCCGGCGCAAATATTCAAGAATGTTTTCGCCCTCACGCAAGATTGGGATCGTAATCTTTGGTTCGCGACCGAGCAGTACGTTTATCGTTATGACGGCGTTTCCCAAGTCGATGCTTTCACGCCGAACGAAGGGCTGATTCATGAGACGGTGCTGAATGTGTTGCAAGACGGCTATGGCAACATGTGGTTTGCGACGCGCTATGCGGGCGTGAGCCGTTATGACGGCAGTTGGCGCTCCTTTCTTGCCGGGCAAAAGGTCAAAGCGCTGGCGAAAGATCATGCCGGCGACCTGTGGTTTGGTCTGGATAGTAGAGGCGTCTATCGTTATGATCAGCAACAGAAAAAACTCGAGTCGATTGACTGTTTGGGTTTGAATAACCGGCGTGTGCAAGCATTGGAAGTTGACGCCGAGGGCACGGTGTGGATTGGAACGTTCGGAGGCGGAGTGGTGAGCGTCAACGCTCGTGGATGCACATCATATATGGCACCGTCGCCGCTTCCGGAGAATAACGTTTTCGCGATTCTGGAAGATCGCGAGGAAAACTTATGGTTCGGAACTTTTCAAAAGGGCGTGGTGCGTTACAATCGCAAGAAGGCGGAATGGAAAACTTTCAATACGGATAGCGGATTGGTGCACAATCAAGTGCAAGCCATTCATCAAGATCGTTCGGGCGATTTGTGGTTTGGCACGCTTGCGGGCTTGAGCCGGTTCAACGGCCGCGAGTGGCAGAATTTCAAGTCGGCGAGCATGAACAGCGCCGGCTATTATAATATTTTGTGCGCCGGAGAAGATAGCGCCGGCAGCTTGTGGTTTGGAACCAACGGCGCAGGCCTCTTGAAGTATGAAAATGGCGCTTTGTCTTGGATCACAACCGAAGAGGGCTTGGTGAATAACACCATTCATGCCATACTGTATGACGATTCTAAAAAACGCTTTTGGTTTGGCACTGAGCATGGTGTGAGCCGTTGGTCTATAGCGGACGGCCAGTGGCGCGTTTTCACGCCCGGCGCCAGCGGGCTTGCTCATGAAATCGTGAAGAGCATTTTGTTGGATCAAATTCTGAAGTATGATGCGCGCACGGGCCGCACCGACACCACGCTGAATTTTTGGTTCGGGACATTGGACGGGGTGAGCCGTTACATTGGCGAGTCCATTCCTCCGGAAACATTTATCTTGCCGCCCAAACCGGAGCTTTTCAGCATTGCCTCGCCTGCTTTCATTGTAAACGGGCGCGACAATGTCTCGCTGCCCAATGAGCTTTCTTATTCCTACGAGCTTTGGCAACTGCGGCAAGACGGCAGCAAAGAACGGGTGATGGAGCAAGGCCAAATCTCCAACAGCAATACGCTGGCAATTCAAACGGCTTTGCCAAACGGGGAATTCGAGCTTGCTGTGCAAGCGCTCGATACCGACAAGAACCTCGATCCCACCCCGGCGCGGCACCGTTTCAAGACGGATATAACACCGCCGGTTGTCGCCATTTCCGCGCCGAGGCCGGAGGCTTATGTTGCCGGCGACGTTGCGATCCTCGGTGTGATCGCGGATGAAGACTTGGAGCCATCTGCAATTCAATTCGAGTATCGCAATGAGGACAGCAATGAGTGGCGTCACGATCGACTTACGCGTTTTTGGAATGCCTCCTCCGAATCGCAAACCGACACGTTGGCGCTATGGCACTCTGGAGCTTTGCCGAACGGCGCCTATCGCTTGCGGTTGCAAGCGCGAGACAAACTGAGCCACGCGAGCAGCACTGAAATCATCGTGCATGTGGACTCTTTGTTTGCAATTGCCGATCTCGGCGAGCGCGGCGGAATCATGCAATCTCGCCTGCCGGCCGTGGAAATTTATCTGCCGCCGGGCGCGCTCGACAAGCCTTATCGTCTCATGATCAACTCGCTGCTCGCGCGCGATCGGCGGCAGGCTTTCGGCAAAAAGGCGATTGCAGGCTTCAAAATCTCGGTGACAGGCGAAGATGAAACGCCGCGTTTGCAAGAGGAGAAGCTCGGCACGATTACCATTCGCCATCCCGGCATCGTGCAGACGAAGGAAGCACAAAGGCATTTGGTGTTATTGCAAGTGCCGGCGAACGGCGCGTACGGACAAGCTCGTCTCGGAGGCACGCCGGATTATGAGCAGCACAGAATCACGGCGCCGTTTTATGCCTTCGGCGATTTCTTTGTGATCGACAGCCTCGCGCAAGGACCCGGTGCGCTCGGCCCCGAACTGACGACATTGCGCTGCCGGCCACGAATTTTCTCAACCAATGGCGGATCGCCCAATCACACCGACGTTCTTTTTCCAGCACGCGAGGGCGGTGTTGTGACCATGCGAGTGTATAACGCGGCCGGGCGCCTCGTGCGCGAGCTGCGCACGGAGGCATTGCCTGCGGGTGAGCATGCGCTAGCTTGGGACGGCAGAAACGAAAACCACGAGCCGTGCGTCAGCGGCCTTTACATTATAGGTGTGAAAACCACAGGCCGGGAAATGTTCGAAACCGTCGTGATTGTGAACAAATAAATTTTAGAGGCGAAAACATGCGCGTTAAAAATTTATTTGGTGCGGCGCTCGTGTCATTGACGCTGCTAGGCAATTCTGCTTATGGGCAACCCTATTATACCTATACTGTCCCGCAACTGCGCTCTTTAAGAGGCATCGAAATTGATGGAAGAGTCATTGAACAATCTGCTTGGGGTTTGAGCAATGCCGTGCCGCTGTGCTGGTTCGATGAGCGTACCAACCCGCGCGATTGGCAAGAATGGCCGCAGCCTGGCTTCGATCCCAATGATCTGTTGGCGGTTTGGCAAGCGGTCTGGCTGAATGACAAAATTTATTTTGCCGTGGTTGTAAACGACGATGTTCATGATCAGGACAATTATCTGGATCCGGACTTGAGTCTGGAAGAGGACGACGCGATTCAAATTTTTAGGAGCGTAAAGAACGTGCCCCGGCC
>JABWAN010000652.1 GCA_013361015.1 Candidatus Zhuqueibacterota bacterium
CTCAAAGGCACGCCGGAAAAATTGAGCGGCGAGTTGGCGAAGGACAAAACCCGAATCAAACTCGGCAAAGCATTATTGGAAGAACGCCGGTTTGCGTTGATGTTCAAAGGCGATTCGCTCGGCAAGAGCGGCGTGGTGCGACTTTCCGGGCTGGCGAGCAAAGATGAAGCAGGGGGTGAGGGCATGCTTGCGGAGGGCGCGGCATTCACTTGGCGCGCAAAGCGTAAAGAAGCTTTTGTTGAAAGAGAAAATCCCGCTGCAGGAAAAATCAGTAGCGAGGCTAGCAAGCTTGAAATAAACAAAATTGTTCCGCGCGGCAGCTTTGCGCGCAACGGCATTCCAGCACAAGCGGAGGTTTTGTTCATCACCAATGCGACGATTTGGACGAGCGGCCCGCAAGGCAAACTGGAAAATGCCGACATGCTCATGCGCGCAGGCAAGATCGTGCAAGTCGGCAAAGGTCTCAATGCACCAGCAGGCGCAGTGATGATTAACGCGAGCGGCAAACACGTCACGCCCGGTTTGATTGACGCGCACTCGCATTCCGCCGCGGATGCAATCAATGAAGTCGGCCAAGCCGTGACCGCAGAAGTGCGCATGAGTGATGTAATCGATAGCCGAGACATTGCGCTCTATCGTGAGTTGGCCGGCGGCTTGACGGTCGCGCACGTGATGCACGGCTCCGCGAATCCGATTGGCGGGCAGAATCAAACCCTCAAGCTGCGTTGGGGCGCGGAGGCCGAGGGTTTGAAATTTACGGAGGCGCCGCCCACGATCAAGTTCGCGCTCGGAGAAAACGTGAAGCAGAGCAATGCGCAGCGTCCCACGAATCGCTATCCGCAAACGCGCATGGGCGTGGAGCAACTGATTCGCGACCGCTTCAAAGCCGCGCAGGATTATGAAAAAGAGTGGGCCGCGTTCAATCTAAAAAAGAAAGATGGCCTCACGGTTCCGCCGCGCCGCGATTTGGAGCTCGACGCACTCGTGCAAATCTTGAAAGGCGAGCGGTTCATTCATTGCCACTCATATCGTCAAGATGAAATTTTGATGATGGTTCGGCTCGCGGAAGAGTTCGGCTTCAAAATCGGCGCGTTTCAACACGTGCTCGAAGGCTATAAAGTCGCGGAGGCCATTGCCAAGCACGGCGCGGGCGCTTCAACTTTCAGCGATTGGTGGGCGTACAAGTTCGAAGTGTACGATGCGATTCCATTCAACGGCGCACTCATGCACGACCAAGCAATCGTGGTTTCCTACAATTCCGACAGTGATGAGTTGGCGCGGCGGCTAAACTGGGAAGCAGCGAAAGCCCTGAAATACGGCAACGTGCCGGAAGAAGAAGCGCTCAAGTTCGTAACACTCAATCCCGCGAAGCAGATGAAAGTGGAGCGCCACGTCGGCTCACTGGAAGCCGGCAAGCACGCCGACTTTGTGATTTGGAATGGGCCTCCGCTTTCAACTTATGCAATCTGTGAGCAGACATGGATCGAAGGTTGCAAGTATTTCGACCGCGCGGAAGATTTGCAAATGCGCGAAGCTCTCGAGAATGAGCGCGCCGCTTTGGTGCAAAAGATTCTGGCATCAAAAGAGAAGGGCGGAGAAGGCAGAGGTGAAGAGGGCGAGAAGCCGACGGAGGCAGGATGGGAGTAGGGGAGTTGTGGAGTGGTGGATTGACGATGTTGAAACCGGGGTGCCATAAAATTTATTCAAGATCGCGGAGGAGTTGCGCTTGATGGAAAACGCGAAGAAGCAAAACCTTGTTGCGATGAATGCGATAGACAAGACGATAAGACAAAAAGAGAAATCGGCGGTAGGTATGTCGTCGCGTCGTCCGCTCTCGAATTTTGGGAAACCGCGCCGGATTGTAGTTTAGACGAGCGGGTGAAGCTTCGAGCTTATAGATGAATTTTGCGGCAGCAGAAGGGCGCTCGCGCATCAAGTAAGCAAAGATGTATTCAATGTCGCGCTCGGCATTTCTGGCCAAATGGATCTTATAAATGATGGGCATCTTTGAACCGGCGAATGAATTTGTCGAAATCCTCGACACGACCGGCGTCAACGTCGGCCTCGGCTTCTTCGATCAGTCTTGCAAATTCGCGCTCGGAAATTTTTTTGCCGACTTCACGCGCGTCAATCAGCATGACTTCAGGTTTTCCGTTCTTCGTGAATAAGACGGGTTTGCCGGTGCGGCGCAAAGCAGTGAGCACAGTGTTGGGGCTTTTGCGCAAATCGTTGATTGGGCGAAGGTGGTGTGTAGCGGTTGGCATAGTTTGTAATCCTTTTTTTGAATGACGCAATATAAACGAAAGCCCTCGCAGTTGCAATTTGAAATTTTCCTCGCAAAGGAGCCGAACATGTTGCAACAAACCTCTTCGAACAAATCGCGACTCGTACACGTTATGTTCTGCGCGATTGTTATGCTCGTGTCGCTCACGCTTCCTTGCTTCTCCCAAAACTACGGCCAAATTCCGGCGGTGGCGCAAGCGGAGCCAGTGGCGTTAATCGGCGCGACGGTGCATCCGGTGAACGCTGCGCCCATTGAGAAGGCGACGGTTGTGTTCGATAACGGCAAGATCATCGCGCTCGGGCAGAATGTCGCAGTGCCTGCGAACGCCAAAAGAATTGACGCGAAGGGCAAGCACGTTTATCCTTCGCTCATTGCGGCATACACAACGCTTGGTTTGATTGAGATCGGCGCGGTCCGCGCCACGGATGATATGAGCGAGACCGGGCCGATCAATCCTAACGTGCGCGCGGAGGTTGCGGTCAATCCCGACGGCGAGATGATTCCCGTCACGCGCTCGAACGGGGTCGCGCTCGCGGTGAGTGTGCCGCAGGGCGGAATCATTTCCGGCACCTCAGCGCTGCTCATGTTAGATGGTTGGACATGGGAGCAAATGACGATGAAAGCGCCGCTCGGCCTGCATGTGAACTGGCCGAATATGACGCTGCGCCGCGGTGGCTTTGGCCGGCAGCAAAGCGAAGAGGAGCAACGCAAAGAAATGGCGGAGAATCTCAAACAACTCAAGGACGCGTTCGCTGCGGCGCGTGCATATATGAAAGCAAAGGAAGCAGAAGCGCAGAAAGGCATGGCGTATCATAAAACCGATGCGCGTTGGGAAGCGATGATTGCGGTGCTGAAAAGAGAGATTCCCGTATTCGTGAGCGCAAATGAGGTGAAACAAATTCAAGCCGCGGTGCAATGGGCGGAAGATGAAGGTCTGCGCCTCGTCATCGTCGGCGGCCGCGATTCGTGGCGCGTCGCGCGTTTGCTGCACGAGAAGAATGTCGCCGTAGTTTATGGGCAAGTTCATGACCTGCCCAGCCGTGCATGGGAAGCGTACGACACGCCTTTTACTACGCCGAAGAAATTGCACGAAGCCGGCGTAAAGTTTTGCCTCGCGAATTTCGAAAACTCGAACGTGCGCAATCTGCCGTATGAAGCCGCGACCGCTTCCGCCTATGGCTTGCCGAAAGAAGAAGCGCTGAAGTCGATCACATTGTACGCTGCGGAAATTCTCGGCGTTTCCGATCGCGTTGGCTCATTGGAAGTCGGCAAAGACGCGACGCTCTTCATCACCACGGGCGACCCACTGGAAATTACTACGCAAGTGGAGCGCGTGTTCATTCAAGGCCGCGATATAGACCTCGGCGATAAACACAAAGCGCTCCATCGCAAATATTCCGAGAAGTATCGGCAATTGCAAAATGTGAATAGTGGCGCAAAGCCGGCCGGGACGAATTGAGATAATCGGGCAAGGGCAAAACAATTTCTGGCAAGACTATGCAAATTTCGCGATGAGCTTTTATCACTCAAAAATAGGGGCGTTGCCAAAAGCAAAAAATTTTCTGTAAGCGGATTAAACGAATGAAGCGGACAGAGTTTTGGCTTTATCCGCTAGATCCGAATAATCCGCTTACAATGTGCTTTTGGGGGCGATGCTCGCGGCGCACAACGGAGAGAGCCGATGCCAAGCACGTTATACATGGTGATAGAGCATTTCAAGAATAAAGACGCTGTGCCCGTGTATCGCCGCTTTCGCGATAGCGGCCGCATGGCGCCGGAAGGCTTGCACTACGTTGCAAGCTGGGTTGATGACAAGTTTGAGCGTTGCTATCAACTTATGGAAACGCACGACCGTGCGCTGCTCGAGGAGTGGATGGCACAGTGGAAGGATCTGGTCGATTT
>JABWAN010000653.1 GCA_013361015.1 Candidatus Zhuqueibacterota bacterium
TCAATCTTTGCTCTCTTCTCCTTCAACACAACTCTGCACGCACAGAACTACGCGTTCAACACCGACAGCGCATACGCCAATCTCGAGCATCTCGCGGTCACCATCGGCCCTCGCATGATGGGCTCCGCCAACGAGCGCGCGGCCTTGGCGTGGGTCGCTCGCAGGTTTGCAGGCTTGGGCGCGGACACGGCGTACGTCATGCCCATTCCGTATGCGAGAAAGCTAAACACCAATTCCGGCACTGCGGTGGGCATTTTCCCCGGCCGCTCGGATAGCATGATTGTGATCGGCGGCCACATCGACTCCGACTTTCGCGAGAACCCGGGCGCGAACGATGACGCTTCCGGCACCGCGGTTATGCTCCAGCTGGCGCGCGTGTGGAGCAGCCGGCCGCGACATTACACACTCGTGTTCGCAGCATTCGGCGGCGAAGAGGGCGGACTCATCGGCTCGTATTGGTTTGCAGAGCATTTCGAGCACATGCAACGCGTGGCGCTGATGCTGCAAATCGACATGGCGGGCAGCGACGAAGAGTTGGTGCCTTTTCTTGAAACGCGCGGCAAGCAAGCACCGGAATGGTTGGTGCAAGATGCCTATGCTTTTGACCGCGCGCTCGGCTTCAACAGCCTGCAATATCCCACGCATTTCTTCTCTCTCAACGCGAGCATCCCCGGCGGCGGCGCAGGCTCCGATCATGAGCCGTTTCTGGCAAAGGACATTCCGGCAATCGATTTTACCGCGGGCGTGAATACCTCTCCCATTCACACCATCAACGATCGCATGGCATTCATCAGCAAGAATTCGCTCACGCGCAGCGGCCTCTTGGTGGAAGCTTTGATGAAGAAATACGACGAGCACGGCATTCCCGCGGCGCGCACCGGCAATTACATGATGTGGCAAATCTTCGGCGGAACTTTCTTCGTGCCGGATTGGGTGATCATTGCATTCGACATACTCGCGTTGCTGCTCGGCGTGTTGGCCTTCACGCGCGGCCGCAGCCAGCGGATGCAAATCGACAAGGCGGCGCGCGTGCGTTTCTCCGGCTGGAAGATTTTTTTGATGATGGTCCTCATCGCCGTTTTCACGCAGCTCGGCGAAGCGTTGCTGCAACTCCTCAAAGGGCTGCGCTTTCCGTGGGTCGCGCCTAGTTATGAATATTTGCCCTTCGCCGCGCTCTGGGCGCTGCTCGGGGCATGGCTCGCAATTCAGCTCACGCGCTGGTGGCGCTTCACGCCGGACGCATATTCCTATCTTCTGCGCGGCCTCATTTTCATGTTCCTGTTCACGATTTTATTCGCGTTCGGTTCGCCGCGTTTGGCTTTCTATCCCGCGCTGTCTTTGCTGCTCGTGAGCTTGGCGGTTTTTATTCCCAGCACATTGTTGAAAACGCTGTTCACGCTCGCCTCCCCGTGGCCGATGCTGCGCTTGATGTTCAACGAGGCCTGGGGCTTGTTCAGCCGCAGTTGGCCGCGTGGGTTGATGATGCTGGAAGGCTTCTGGCCCGCTCTCATTATTAGTGCAGTTTTCACGCTGCTGCTCGTGCTGTGGTATTTGCCCTCGCTTTTCGCCTTTGCATACACATTTGTCCGTCAAAGCAAATCGCTTGCTTTTCTAAAAGCGCTGCGCCATCCGGTGCCGGGCTTGCTCGTGCTGCTGGCCGTCGTCGGTTATGGCGGATATTTGTATGGCCTGCCGGCTTACGATGAAATGTGGCGTGCGAGTTTGCGCGTGGCCGCGAGTTATGATTTGAATCAAAAGAAAAGCAAGCTCGAGCTGATCGGCGACGAATACTTTCGCGGTGTGGCCGTGCAATCGCTCGCGCTGAACAAAACCATCGACGAGCGCGATCACAAGATGGAATTGCCGTTGGACTTCACCGCAGATTGGATGTCGATCAGCGGCCAGCAAACGCGCGCGCAGAGTGACTCCGGTTTGGTGCATGCGGATTGGACGCTCGCCGCGGCGCGCCCGTGGCTTTCCGTGAAAGTGGAACTGAAGACCGATACCTTGAAACTTTCCAACGTACGGTCGGAAGCGAAATTCTCGGAGTCGAAGAACGCGATCACGTTTCGCTGGTCCGCGGAGCCGCCGGACACCTTGCGTTTGGCGGCCTCGTTTCATCTTCCTCCCAAAGCGAAGCTGATTCGCACCGTCACCGCAACGTATCCCGAAATGCCGGTGCCGCTCACGGTGACGGCGCAGCATGCCGATGTGATTTATCGCACCGAAGTTGTGCAACGCGACACGTTGTGAAACGCGCGGCGCACTGAATGAAGCGGCAGCGACAGCGGTAAATGCACCCCGATGACTTTCCATGACGATTAATGGCCAAACATGAACCTTCCTTTCTATCAGAAGCTGTCTCCGTTCCTGCTCGCGAGCCTCGGTTTGCTTTGCCTCGCGGCATATTTCGGCGTGATGGCTGATTCACAACTTGTCCGTTTGCTGAAATTCGAAAAGAGCCGCGAAGAAATCCTCGCACTGGCGCAGCAAGCATTCGAACAATCGCCCTCGGGGCAGACTTCGCTCCCGCGCAATTGGGAAGTCACGCGCGACGAGAAGATGTTGAAATATGCGCAAGAGCATGCCCTGCCCGAAAGCTTGCGCGCCCGGCTCGTGCTCGCGCGCTGGAAAGTTTTTTGGGGCGGGAAGACGGAGGAACACAACGGCAAAATAGATAAGGCCTACTTTGCCGTGGAATACGATTTGGCGGGTAAGCTCGTGGGATTCAATCAGACACACGCCGGCTTAAAGGATTCGCTAAAACTGGGAGAGGCACAGGCCGTGTTTCTCGCCAAAATGTTTTTGCATGCGCAGGGGCTTGATACCGCGACGATCAAACTTGCGCAAAAGAGCACAACGGAAGAGGATCAAGTTTCGAAATATAACTTTACTTTTGCCCACCCACTCGATTTTGCCGGCGAGCTCACGGAGAATTTCACCGTGACCGTGGCCGGCAATGAGGTGACGGATTTTAATCGGGAAATCGAGCTTGCCAAAAGCAAAGCAGAAAAACCCAATGAAGAAAAACTCAACGCGGAACAAATCGGCGAGATCATTGGAACGGGAGCCGCAATTTTAGTTTGGGTCATTGTCAGTCTATTTCTCGCGGTGATTTTTTTTCGAAGACTGCGCCACGACGAGTTGGAGTTTGGGCGAGCGCTCCGATGGGGAGCAGTCGGGTTTGTGCTGCTCGGTGCGGCTTTTTGCTTGCAAGCCTGGCCGGGATGGGGAGAAATGGCCTTGGTGGGCTTCTTTGGCGGACTTTTCACCGGCGGACCGTTGCTGCTAGTTTATGCCGCGGCCGAGTCGTTGTGCCGCGACGTTTGTCCGGAGAAGTTGGTGCTCAGCGATCTCGTCCAACGCAACAAATTCCGCGTCAAAGAAGTTGGGGCCGCGATCTTGCGCGCCCTTTTCATTGCGGGGGTTGCGTTGCTCGCGTGGAGCCTGCTCATTTGGCTCGTGGGCGCGCTGCCTCTCGGCTATTTCGATATTGATACCGAGAGATTGTGGTTCCTCCGGCCGGTGCGTTATTGGGCCGGCGAATTGCTCGCGCTCGTCGCCGGAGTCTGCTACATCGCGCTCATGTTGTTCTGTTTTTGGAGCGCGTACTTGCAGGGCAAAATCAAACGGCCAGGTGTTTATTTCGCGGTGTTCATGCTCACGTTGCACCTGGCGGGTTTCTACAATTACTTCATTAACCCAAGTTGGCTGGGCGCGATGCTCTGCCTGCCGCTCTCCGCTTTGTGGACGTATTTCGTGACGCGCGAAGACCTTTTCACCAACTTCGTTGCCTTGCTGATTTTTTATTTGCTCTTCGACGTCGCGATCATCGCACTCTCGCCGGAGCCATTGCTGGCCGGGCCGCTGCCGTGGTATGGTTTCGGTTTGCTCCTATTGTTGGGCTTCGGGCTGTACTTCTATAAGAGCAAAAACGTCGCGAAAGATTTCGAGCACTATGTTCCGGAGTACGTCAGCCGCATTGCCGCGCGCGAAAGGTTTTTGAAAGAACTGGAAATTGCGCGCAATGTGCAAATGCGTTTTCTGCCCGAACGTGTGCCGCAGTTCCCCGGCTTGCAACTGGCGAGCATCTGTCGCCCGGCCATGGAAGTCGGCGGCGACTATTTCGACTTCGAGCCGCACAGCAAAGAGGCCTTGAGCGTTTTCGTCGGCGACGTTTCGGGCA
>JABWAN010000654.1 GCA_013361015.1 Candidatus Zhuqueibacterota bacterium
GTGGCGAACGACTCCGGCCCCATGCACCTTGCTGCCGCATTGCAAACCCCGGTCGTCGCGATCTTCGGCCCCACGCGCCCGCACCTGCAAGGCCCGTGGGGCGAAGGCCACGTCATCATCACGAAAGAAGGCTTGCCCTGTTTGGGCTGCAATGGTTTGACGTGCAAGATCGTGACGCATGATTGCATGCAGCGGCTTGCGGTGGAAACCGTCATGAATGCGGTGTGCAAACATTTACAAAATTTGCCTTGAATTTTTCTTCAAAAGGTGTGAACTTATTTCGGGTTTCGGAGTCATAGTTTATGAATCCCAAACCTGTTTCATTTCTACCCTCCCTTCGCGTGGCAGTGGCATCCCGGTTTGCCGCTGCCATGAGCGGGGAGCACGCCTTCAGACTATTTTCTAATCCACATCAAAAGCATTGCAAATTTTGAATTGGATATTTTCAATTTAAAATTTACAACAACGATCTCGTGCGCGCGCATATTCCCCCCAAAACCTCCCACTCAAAAGACAAACGCGTCATGCTTGATCGCGCGCTTTCCAAGCTGGGCGTGTGTTCACGTTTCGAAGCGCGACGTGCGGTCCACGAAGGCCGCGTGCGCGTGAATGGCAAAGCGATCACGCAACACACGCATTGGATCACACTCGGTATGGATCGCATCGCGCTTGATGAGCAACCCGTGCGCACCGCAGAGCGGTCGAGCTATCTCATCCTGCACAAGCCGCCGGGCTACGTAACCACGCGCCAAGATAACTTGCACCGCCCCACGGTTTTTGATTTGCTCCCCGCTGAAATTTCTGCACCCTCGCCACGCAATAAAAACTCGTGGCTTTTCCCCGTGGGTCGCTTGGATTTTGAGTCCGAAGGCTTACTGCTGTTCACGAACGACGGCCCGTTGGGCGATGCGCTCACGGCTCCTGAAAGCCACGTTGACAAAGTGTATCGCGTGCAATTAGAGCGTTTGCCAACTTCAGCAGAATTGCTGCAACTCGAACACGGCGTTCGCCTCGGAGATTTCAAAACGCTTCCTGCTCGAATAACCCTCGAAGCAACGCAAAAACACGCAAACACGCGAGAGCATTGGCTGCGCATCGCAATCCACGAAGGCAAGAATCGGCAAGTGCGGCGCATGTTTGCCGCCGTGGGCTGCGAAGTACGGCGGCTTATTCGCCTCAGCATTGGGCCGCTGCAATTGGGCGATTTGCCGTTGGGCGCATGGCGCGAACTCACGGCCTCGGAAGTGCAGGCATTAAAAAAAGCTTGTGCGAGGAATTTGAGAGAGCGATCTTAGTGTTGACAATAAACCGATAGAGCGTTGATCTGCAACTCTTTTGAAATGTCTTTCTGGAAGAACCTTCCCTCGCACTTGGCACACTTCCCCAAACAGGCTATGCCTCGAGCACTAGGGAAGATTCTTACCGAACGACATTCAACTGGAAGAATTCAGTAGTATCCAGCAACCAGCATCAAGTATCCAGCAACCAGCATCAAGTATCCAGCAACCAGCAACGAGTATCCAGCAACCACCTCATGGCCCAACAAGAAGAAGAACAACTCACCAAGACCTACGACGCGGCGTTGATGCGGCGTCTGCTCAAATACGTCAAACCCATCCGCAATTACATGATTCTAGGCGTGGCGCTGCTCTTATTCAACAGCGGCCTTTCCGTGCTCGGACCGATTCTCACGAAGATCGGTATCGACAAGTATATCGTGAATCACGACAAGCATGGTCTGGCCCTGATTGGCCTGCTCTACCTCGGCGTGCTCGTGCTGGGCTTCGCGGTGAATTACGCCCGCACCGTGCTGATGGAATGGATCGGGCAGCACGTCATGTACGATTTACGCTTGGAAATCTTCGCGCACTTGCAGCGCTTGCCGCTGGCCTTCTTCGATCGCAATCCGGTGGGACGCTTGATGACCCGCGTAACCAACGACGTGCAGGCGCTCAATGAGCTTTTCACCTCCGGGTTGGTGGCCGTGTTCGGCGACGTGTTCATGCTCGCCGGCATCATCATCGCCATGTTCAATCTCAATTGGGGGCTGACGTTGATCACTTTGAGCGTGGTGCCGTTGCTGTTCATCGCCACGCTCATCTTCAAGCACAAAGTGCGCAATGCCGAGCGTTTGATTCGCGTGCGCATCGCGCGCATCAATGCCTTCCTGCAAGAGAACCTCACCGGCATGGCCGTGGTGCAGCTTTTCAATCGCGAGCAGGAGAATTTCAAACGCTTCGACGAAAAAAACCGCGACCATCTCGAAGCGTATCGCAAAACCATTTTCTACTACGCGGTGTTCTATCCGGTGGTGGAATTCATCAGCGCGCTCGCGATTGCGTTGATCATTTGGTACGGCGGCGGGCAGGTGATTGCAACCACGTTAAGCTTCGGCGCGCTCGTCGCGTTCATCATGTATGTCGAAATGTTCTTCCGCCCGATCAGCGATCTCGCGGAAAAGTACGGCATTCTCCAAACCGCGATGGCCAGCTCGGAGCGCATTTTCAAACTGCTCGATGAAAAAGACGAGTTGGCAGAAGCGGGCGACGCCGTTTCCACGGCCCTCCTCTCCCGCAATGGTCGCTGGGCGCGCGGCGAAATCGAGTTTCGGAACGTGGAATTCAGCTATCGCGCTGAAGAAAAAGTATTGAAGAACGTTTCGTTCAAGATTGATGCGGGCGAAACCATTGCCATCGTGGGCGCAACCGGCTCCGGAAAAACCACGATCATCAGCTTGCTGCTGCGTTTTTATGCACCGCAGAGCGGTCAGATTTTGATCGACAGGCAGGACATTCACCAGCTTCCGCTCTATCACGTGCGCAGCCAAATCGGCTTGGTGTTGCAGGATGTTTTTCTCTTTGCCGACAGCGTCGAGGAGAACATTCGCCTTGGCGATAAAAACATATCTTCCGAACGCGTGCGCCAGGCCGCGGCGGAAGTCAATGCTCTGCGCTTTATCGAAAAGCTGTCGAAGGGATTTCAAGAGCCGGTGATCGAGCGCGGCAACAATCTTTCCGTCGGGCAGAAGCAGCTCATCGCGTTTGCCCGCGCGCTCGCATACGATCCCCCCATTTTAATTCTAGACGAAGCCACTTCGAGCGTGGACACCGAGACGGAATTGCTCATCCAGGAAGCGCTCGAACGGTTGATGCAGAACCGCACTTCGCTGATCATCGCCCACCGGCTTTCGACCATTCAACACGCAAACCGCATCATCGTGCTGCACAAAGGCCAAGTGCGCGAGTTTGGTACGCACGAGGAGCTGATGGCGCTGCACGGCATCTATTATCGCCTGTATGAATTGCAGTTCGCCGGGCAGGAGAGGGTGGAGCAGAGATTAGCGGGGTAGGTATTTTTACACGTAAAAATTTTCTTATTTGTCTTTTATGTTCTGTCGCTGCTGCACCGAGGGTTCTTCTCTGCTTGTTTACCTCGGTGGTCTCTGCGCGCGAGGTGACTTGAAGCCGAGAGCATGTGCGCGCAGGCTTTGGCTTTTTGAAGCCTGCGCAGCGCTTTATGTCACCTCGGTGCACTAGCCCCCTCGGTAAACAAGCGGAGACGACACTCAAGAACGCGCAGCGACAAAACAAAAAAAGCCAGCCGGTTGTTGCTCAAGGTACCTGCGGGGCGTGAATTAGTGCTTGACTTCCATCTTTCCTTCCTATACCATTTGCTCCCGTGATAATTGTCTCTTCAAACCAATTAGCGAGCGAGCCATGTCCTTTCACCTCTCCGCGAAGCCCGGCGATATTGCCGAAACCGTACTCCTGCCCGGCGATCCTTTGCGTGCCAAGCACATTGCAGAAACCATGTTGGAGAATGCCGTGTGCTATAATCACATCCGCAACATGTTCGGCTACACCGGTTTCTATAAAGGCAAGCGCGTTTCCATTCAAGGTACGGGCATGGGCATGCCCTCTTTGGCGATTTACGCGAGCGAGCTGATGGCGTTTTATCACGTGCGCCGCGTGATTCGCGTGGGCAGTTGCGGCGCGCTCCAGCCGGATTTGAAGCTGCGCGATCTCATCCTCGCCATGTCTGCCTCCACGGATTCTAGTTTTAATAAACTGCGCTTTCACGGCATGGATTACGCCTCGACCGCGAACTTCCGGCTGCTCAATCAAGCTTATGAGGTCGCATGCAAAAAAGGCATTGCTGTGAAGGTTGGCGGCATTCTCAGCAGCGA
>JABWAN010000655.1 GCA_013361015.1 Candidatus Zhuqueibacterota bacterium
CGCATCAACGGCCAGCGCGTGCGCGATATTCTCGATTATCGCTTTCTCATTGCAGAGGAAACCGTCGAAGTCGAAGTGCGCCGCGAGGGCGAGAGCACGTTGTATGAAATTGAGAAGGACAGTGACGACAGCCTCGGTCTGAATTTCGAACCAATCAAAATCCGCAAGTGCGGTAATGACTGCGTTTTCTGTTTCGTCGATCAAAATCCGGCGGGCATGCGCTCGACGATGTATTTCCGCGACGAAGATTATCGGCTCTCGTTTTTATCGGGCCATTACGTCACGCTTTCTAATATCTCACGCACCGACCTCGCGCGCGTGGTGCGCCAGCGTTTGACGCCACTGTTTATCTCCGTGCATGCGACGGAGCCGAGCGTGCGCAAATTTCTATTAGGCATCGACTACGATGATCGCCTGCTCGACAAATTCACGTATCTCACCCAAAACGGCATTACGCTGAACACGCAAATCGTCGTGTGCCCGAATATCAATGACGGCGAAGTGTTGCGCAAAACCGTGTGGGATTTGGCGAGCTACTTTCCCGGCGTGCGCAGCGTGGCGCTCGTGCCGGTAGGATTGACGCAGCATCGCAATGGTTTGACGAAGATTGAGCCGGTGACCAAGCAATACGCACAACAGATTTTACGCATTGCCGACGCCTACGCAGAAGAATTCAAAAAAATTTTGAGTACAAATTTCGTTTATCCCGGCGACGAGTTTTACATTCTCGCGGGCGAAGCGATTCCCCCGGCGAGTCGTTATGATGCTTTCGATCAAATGGAAAACGGCGTGGGTATGTTGCGCAACTTGTTCGATCATTTTAACAAAACACAAAAGAAGAAACTGCCGAAGAGTATGCCGAAACCCACAAAAGCCACGCTCGTGACCGCGGCGCTCGCCGGTGGATTTATAGCCGAACACCTCATGCCGCGTTTGTCGCGCATTAAAAATTTCATGCCCGAGCTGGTGACCGTGAAAAACAAGTTTTATGGTGAGAGCATCACCGTCACCGGGCTGCTCACCGGACAGGACATTTTTGCGACACTTGAGAATCGCGAAATCGGAGATGCGGTTTTTCTGCCGCACAGTTGCGTGAACGAGCGCAACGTGTTTTTAGATGATTGGAAGCTCGACGAGTTGCAAACCAAGCTCGGCGTGCCGGTAGTGCCGTTGAAGAATGATTTCAGCAAGATGTTTGAGGTGCTGTGTTGAAAGGCGAATGCCGCGAGGCAATAAAATGATCAAAGAGCTTGAGATCAAAAACTTCAAGTCCATCAAGCATCTGAAATTGGATTGTAAGAGAGTCAATGTCTTCATTGGCAAGCCGAACGCGGGGAAATCCAATTTATTGGAGAGCGTGGGCGTGTTTTCTTTGCCGTTTCGGTCGTTGAGCAACGTCAAAGCGATTCAAGATTTCATTCGCCTTGAAAGCATGGTCGATCTGTTTCATGACCACGATCTCAATGAAAGTGTAGAAGTAAGAACCGATAAGGTTTCGTTTAAAGTTGAGTTTGACGGCCACGTATTCAAAAACGCAGTGCGGGAGGAAGGGAAAGACTCTGATAGCGTGGGATTCGACGTATTTTTTAATGGCGATATTGGCAACACGCACAGCGAGTTTATTTCACCCTTTCGCTTCTATCGCTTTACCACGCTGGACCAGTATGCGAGGCCGGAGTTGGATTTCTTGCTGCCTCCGAAAGGAGAAAACCTTTGCCAAATTTTATTGACTAGAAAGGACTTGAGAAAATTTGCGGCAGATTTATTGCGAGTGTATGGATTGAAACTGGCGTTGAAGCAGCTTGAAAACAAAATTGAAATTCAAAAAGAAATTGAAGACGTCGTCTTCTCTTCTTCTTATTCGCTGCTTTCGGACACTCTGCAACGCGCGATCTTTTATAATGCGGCCATCGATACGAACAAGGATGCAATCATCATTTTGGAAGAACCCGAGGCGCACGCATTTCCCTATTACACCAAATTTCTGGCGGAGAGAATTGCGTTGGATGCTTCCAATCAATACTTCGTCGCGACGCACAATCCTTATTTTCTCTCCTCCGTATTGGAAAAAACGCCGCAGGATGACCTCGCGATTTTTATCGCTTATTTTGAAGGCAATCAGACCAAGCTAAGAAGTATTGCGCAAGAAGAGATGGTCGAGGTGCTGGATTTGGACGCCGATGTGTTCTTCAATTTAGAGCGCTTCGTGGAGCACTCATGATTTTTGTCGAATGCTACCCGGATGAAGTTTTGGTTCGCGTGTTAGGAATTGCGCGGAAGGAAATCACACATGCTCATTCCAAAGGCAACGTTTATAATCGAGTAATGAAAAAACGAAATTGTCTTGGCATGGTAGATGAAGACCCCGAAAGCTCGGAGCCGTCATATATCAAAAAACTGCAAAAGCAGTGGCAGCGGAACGAGGTTGTGTTGTTGTTAGATGGCGCATCAAATAATTCTATAATCGTCCTTCGGCCAAGATTAGAAGAATGGGTTTTGAAAGCCGCGGAGGAGTGTAAAGTTAAAATAGAGGATTTCGGCCTCCCCTCAAATGCTCATCAATTGCACAAAACACTAGGCTCCGACACGGACAATTTCAAAAAACTTGTCGAAGCAATGCACGGCATTGTCTGGTGCGAAAGTGTGCCGGGTGAAGGAGCTTCTTTTTCCCTACTTTTACCCGTCGTTTCTGCGATACCGTATTCCCAGAATGGTAACCTATGATGGATGTACATACTTCTGATCCAGAGCATACCACTACCGAACAATCGCACGGGGAGCGCTATGTTGATTCATTAAATGAAGAAGCATGGAAGATACGCAATAACGATATTGAGCGAGCCGCACTTCTTACGGATGAATCTTCCACACTTGCTCACAGGTTGGGCTATCAACGGGGCATTGCTTATAGCAACTTAATGCTGGCGCTCCGGGAAAACTTCCAGGGCAAGTATGAATCGGCTTTACATCGGCTTTTTGAGGCGCTTGTTCTTTTTGAATACACTCACGATAAACGGGGTTGCGGCAGGGCATATTTTTTGATGGGCTACGGATATTGGGGTACGGGCGAATATGATGAGGGCTTGGCGTATATGCTTAAAGGTTTAGATATAGCCCAGAGCGCCGATGACTCAGAGGTTGTTATGTGGTGTTATTATTCGCTTGGCGTATTTTATTTCGATTTGAATGATTTTCAACAATCGTTGGAACACTACGAAAAAAGCCTACTATTAGCCCGTAATCTAGACAATCAATTTGCCGAAGCGCGGGCGCTTAACGGGATTGGCAACGTTTGTATCGGGATCGGAGAATCTACGCGGGCACTACAATACCTTCAAGAAAGCCTGAACATTGCCCAAACTCTTGGTAATCAAGCTGCTATTGTACGAGCATTACACGACATGGCAGCGGTGTATGTTACATCCGGCGACCTCTCCGATGCCTTGCACCTCTATGAACAAAGTTTGGAAATTCGTGAGCATATTCAACAAAAACAGGGGATTATCAGTACGCTATTAGATTTGGGCAAACTGTATGTGCGGCAACACCAAACGGAAAAAGCGCTTGAATATCTTAATCGTTCGCTGGCAATAGCCGAAGAAATAAACGCCCGTCCGAAATTATTCAGGATTCATCTTGTGTTGTCCGAAGTTTATGAAGAAACCGGCAATATTCCTCGTGCCTTGTGGCACTATAAAACATATAGCCGTGTTAAAGATCAGGTATCGGGCGATGAGCATAATACGCGGTATAAAAACCTGCGTACCGCATTTCAGGCGGCAAAATCGCAACAAGAAGCTGAAATTATCCGGCTCCGTAATGTAGAATTAGCTGAAGTGAATGCTCAATTACATCAGGCCTATAAAATGGTAGAAAAAGAGCGTACTCGCTCGGAACAACTGCTTCTGAATATTTTACCGTCAAAAATCGCCGAACGCCTGAAAAGTGGCGAACGCCTGATTGCCGAAAAATTTGATTGTGTTACGGTGATGTTTATTGACCTTGTTAAATTTACTGAACTTTCTTCGGAAAATTCTGCTGAAGAAGTGGTACAAATGTTAAATTGGATTTTTTCAAAATTTGATGGTTTGAGCGAACACTTTGGATTAGAAAAAATAAAAACGATTGGCGACTCGTACATGGTGGCGAGCGGACTTCCCACACCACGCGAAGATCACGCTAAAG
>JABWAN010000656.1 GCA_013361015.1 Candidatus Zhuqueibacterota bacterium
ATTTCTGTGTGCTTCTGTGGCCAGTGTTTTTTTGGCTCCGACTCGCCCTATATGTTGATCATGAGGATTGCCACGAAAACGCTCGAGCACGAGCTGCAGGCCTGCAAGCAGCCCAATGCGAATAAGAGTTCTACGCGACGTTTTCATCATGCAAGGTCGCGGGCTTTTGCTTTTTGAAATCCGCGCAGCGCTTTATGCCACCTCGGTGCACTAGCCCCCTCGGTAAACAAGCGGAGATGACTCTCAAGAACGAGCAGCGACAAACCAAAAAAGAAAACGCAGTGCCGTATTGCCTCGCGAGCCGGGCGGCGGCCACACACAACAGAGGCATCACGCAGCCGCAAAGTTTCTGCTTGCATTTTCGCAAGGAATGCGACATTATTATCATGCCTACGCTCCAGCACTTCCATCGCAAGAGCATGATCATGATACGAGCATTGTGCTGCCGCCGGCTTCTTTGCATGAGCGCCACGCTGTTGAGCACGGCCGCTTTCGCGCAGGGCCGCTTGAACATCGTGGACGCCACCGCCACCGTTGCACCCACCCAAACGGAAGAGGACACCGCCACCGCCGCGGTGAAAATTTCCACACCCGACACGCTGCGCACGCGCTATCACGCCCGCCTCGATGCCGGTTATCATACGCCGCGCGTGCATCCATATTTTCGTGATGAGTATCGTGTGATCAATGATGTGCGACGCTTGGTGCTCTTCATTGACCCTTTCGCGCTCGTCGGTTTGGAATCCATGACGGAAATGCTCGGCATCGTCCGCCGTTTCCCGGAACACAAACAAACGGAGATGATTCGCGTGGCAGTAGGGGGGAGCGTCGTGAATCAAGTCTCGGAAATGGTGAGCCGGGAGCTACGCCGCGGCAAGCTCAATTTTGTCCAGTGGCAATTGGAGAAGGTGGTTTTGCACCGAGCGTTTCGGTATTTTAATGTGCACGCCCACGACGGCGTCAATGCCCAAGGCATTACGCTCAGCGTTCCCAAACTCAAGCTGTCCTATACCAATCAAGCCACGAAGCATTACGCCTATGAAGGATTTCATTATTCGTTTACCTCTAGGTTGGGATTTGCATATGGTTGGTCCAAAGGCGACGCCGTGTATGGCCCTCGCTTCAATTTGCCAGTGGGCAACCTCGGAGTGACTTACGACACGAAATATAACGTAGTGCTCTCCAGTTACGAATTTCGCCGCTCGATGTCGATCATCCTTCGCATGATTTATGTCAACTATCTCGAAATTCCCAACGTCGATTTCTGGCGTGGCGAGGTGATGCTGCGGTGGTGAAAGGGCAAGGAGCCAAAAAAGAAAAGGAGACCAAGAGCCCAAAAGCTAGAAGGCCCGCGCACGTTTCGCGGGCTGAGAGTAAAATCAGCTTTTTTCCGCCCTCCAATTCATCAGCTCGCGCAATTGCCCCAGCGCGATATTCCCGCCGCTCATCACCAACACCGTGCGCTTGCCCGCCAAAAGCGGTTTTATTTTCAACGCCGCGGCCAGCGCCGCCGCGCCCGCGGCCTCGGGCAAATTGCGCGTGTGCTCGATCAGCAACAACATGGCGTGGCGCAAATCATCTTCACTCACCAGTAAGAAATCATCGAGCAATTCGCGCATAATGGCTTGCGGCAAATCGAACGGCACGCGCGTCGCCAAGCCTTCCGCAAATGTTTCCATTCTTGCTTCCACGCGCTGACCCGTTTTCCACGAAAGATAGGCGGCCGGCGCTTTTTCTGCTTGCACGCCGATCACGCGAATATTCGGATTGATCGATTTCGCGACGAGGCAACAACCCGCGGCGCCGCTGCCGCCGCCCACCGGCACGAGGATCACATCCAGGTGCGCGAGTGTCGAAAAAATTTCCAACGCATACGTCGCGACGCCCGCAATCAGCAACGGCTCGTCGCCGGAGCTGATGAAACGCGCGCCCGTGTGCTGCGCTTCCTGCTCGGCAAACTCGCGGGCCTCATCAAAGTCTCGGCCATGAAAAACGATCTCCGCGCCCATGCTGCGAATCGCCTCCACTTTAGCCGGGTTGGCGTTCTCCGGCAGCGCGATCGTCGCGCGCACCCCGAAAAGCTTGCTCGCAAACGCAATGGATTGCCCGTGATTGCCGCTGCTCGCAGTGATCACGCCGCGCTTGCGTTCTTCCGTGGAAAGCTGTGCAATGAAGTTGATGCCGCCGCGCACTTTGAACGCGCCCACGGGCTGATGATTTTCGTGTTTGATGTAAACCTCGGCTTCGAGCAATTTATTCAAACCGTGGTAAGAATAGAGCGGCGTCGGCGCGAGATACGGCGCAATAATCTGACGGGCTTTGAGCACGTCGGCAAGAGTAATTTTGGGGAAGGGCATGGGCCTGCTCGTAATTGTTCAGCCACGGCTTGGCCGTGGCTTTGCTTTTTGAACTGCGTGAAGTCTTGACTTTGAATTCTCACCATCGACGGAATCTCGAAGACCTCGGCCAAGCCGAGGTTGGAGCTTTTCTGGCTAATTTCATTCACGATTTGTGCAAGCGCTCAATCGTCGCGAGAATTTCGTTGTTGCTCGCGCGAGCGAAACGGCCGCCCATCCACATCGCCAGTGCGCTCGCCGGCAATGCAAAGAGAATTGCCGAAAGCGGCGGCGCGCCGGGCGTGTATTGCACGATGAGATATACTGCGACGCCCGCGAGCAATGCCGCAATTCCGCCCGCTAAATTCGCGCGTTTCCACCACAGGCCCGCGAGCACGGGAATGAACAAACCCGCGCTCAACATGCCGATGGCCGCGGAATAAAACTCCGTGATCAACTTCGGCGGCGAATAAGCAAGAACCATCGCAACGAGACCGATCACCCACGCCACGCCCACGGAAATCCAATTGCCCGCCCTCTCGCTCAAATTCTTTTGAATGAAATTGCCCAACAAATCGTGCGCAACCGCGGAGCTGCATGCGAGCAGCAGCGCATCGGTAGTGGACATCACTGCGGCGAGCACTGCGGCAACTGCCAACCCGCGCACCATCGGCGGAAACTCTTGCTCCATCACTTTGAGAAAGATTTGATCCGCGTCAGTTAAATTTGGAAAGTGCATCTTGCCGACCGGCACGATGGCGAGCACCGCAGCTAAAATCATCACGCTGTAAATGATCATCGCAATATTCAGCGAGAGCCGTGCGCCTTGCGCATCCTTCGCGGTGAACACGCGCATGACGATGTGCGGAATAATGGGAATCGCTGCAGCCCAAAGCACGAACGAGCCGAGATAACTCGTGAACGGTTGATTGGCAACTTCGCCGAGCGCCGGCGCAACCGCAGTGGCTTGTTGCATGATATTGACCGGAGATCCGGCGCGCGCAATCATCACGAAGGCCGTGCCCAGCACGACGAGCAGCATCAGTGCGCCTTGCATCACGTCCGTCCACGTGACGGCGAGCATGCCGCCAATGGAGACATAGAGAATGAAGACAATCGTCGCCAGCGTGACGGCTTCTTTATAATCCATGCCCAACAGCGCATGGGCCGTGATGCCCGCGGCTTTCATTTGCGCAACGATATACACCGTAAAGCTCGCGACGATGAGCATGGGCACGAGCACGCGCACGATCGCGTGCGGATAACGAAACGCGAGGAAGTCTGTAATCGTGAACTTGCCGAAGTTGCGCAACGGCTTCGCCACAAGAATGGCCGCGAGCGGAAAACCGAGCACCGCGCCCGCGAATAGCGCGAGGCTATACGGAATGCCGCGCGCATAGGCAAGTCCCATCACGCCGATGATGGACCCGCCGCTCGCGAGCGTGGCCATGATTGCCATGGCATTCACCGCAGTGCCGATGCGCCGGCCCGCGACCCAATACTCCTCGCGCGAGCCCAGCACTCTGCGCGAAGCGAGTATGCCGATTGCGATGCAAGCGAGCAGATAGAGAATGACGATAACGAGTTCGAGGGTCATAGATGATTACCTTCCAAACTGGCGGACAGCACAGAGATCAATAGCGCACGCTGAAGAGCTTTTCCGAGTGCGTTTTTGTTCCGGGTGGGACGTTCATGAATTTTTGAGACAATGTAAACATCTCAGCAGTAGAAGCAAGCCGAAAAACCGCTTGACTTTTGGCGGCGGAATCTTTATTGTTGCCCCGTTCCAAAAAGGGGCTGTAGCTCAGTTTGGGAGAGCGCTTGAATGGCATTCAAGAGGTCGCC
>JABWAN010000657.1 GCA_013361015.1 Candidatus Zhuqueibacterota bacterium
ATGCTGTGCTTCCCTTTCTTCTGCATTACTGCCGTTGCTTTTCTGCACTCTTTCTGCTTTCGCGCAGGAATTTCCGGAAGCAAAAGGATACGTGAATGACTATGCCCATGTTCTCACCGCGAATACATGGAGCAGACTCACTGAGCTTTGCCGTGAGGTCGAAGAGAAAACCGGCGCACAAATCGCAGTGGTCACGGTGAAGTCCATTGGTGATTATGCCTTGTCCGATTACGTCAATCGTCTCTTCGAAAAGTGGAGCGTGGGCAAAAAGGGCGAGGACAACGGCCTTATGCTTTTTCTGGCATTGAGTGAAAGAAAAGTGCGCATCGAAGTCGGTTATGGGCTCGAGGGCATTCTTCCGGATATCACGACAGGAAGAATCTTAGATCAGCTTGTCATTCCGGAATTCCGGCGCGGCAATTACGACGCAGGAATGCTAGCCGGTGCCACCGCGCTCGCCGGTTTTATCGCCGATGATGCCGGCGTCAAAATCACTGGAGCCTCCTCCCCTCGCCTTGATCGTTCGCGCTCGCGCGGGCGCGAAGGCTCGGGTTTTTCATTGTTCCAACTGCTAATTCTCTTTCTCATCTTTGGCGGCTCGCGTTGGCTTTGGCCTCTGCTTTTTTCCAGCACGATGGGAGGCCGCCGCGGCGGCGGATGGCATGGCGGCTGGGGTGGCGGCTTCGGCGGAGGTTTTGGTGGCGGAGGTTTTGGCGGCTTCGGCGGCGGCGGCAGCGGCGGCGGCGGTTCGGAAAGAGGCTTTTAAAACTCAATTAGCGAGGAAGGGAAGAACATGAGAAGATTACCTAAAACTCCGGACGAAATATTCGAGGCCTACGTTACCGATTGGCGTACAACCTATGGTCATGAACTCGAAACCATAGCTTTGTACGGTAGCGGCGCTCGCGGCGAGTACGTTCCTGGCAAATCCGATTTGAACTTTTTTGTTGTATTGAGCGCGTCTGCCATCAATACTCTGCGGCGCGCGGTTCCGCTCACGGAAAAATGGCGCAGACACGCCGTCGCTGCGCCATTGGTCATTACTCGCCAATACATTCATGATTCTTTGGACAGCTTTCCCATTGAATTCCTCAATATGAAGCAGCATCATCGCGTCATCTTTGGGCCGGAGGTTTTAAAAGATCTGGAAATCCCACGTGGCCATTTGCGACTGCAATTGGAACGCGACCTCAAAGTGAACTTGCTGCATTTGCGCGAAGGCATGCTGGGATCAGGCTATGAACGTGAAGAGCTCCGCAGCCTGTTGAGCAAAAGCCTCACCGCCTTTATGCCGCTCTTCACCGCGCTGCTATTTCTGCGCAATGAGCCATTGCCCGACAAGCTTCGTGAAGTCTTCGATCACATTGCGCAACTTGCGGAGTTGGATCAATCCTGCTTCACCGAGCTTTTTCGCGTTATTTCAGGTGAAACCCGCCCCTATCGCGACGAAATGTGGCAGCTTACGGATCGCTACATCGCGCAAATCGAAAAAGTCACGCAGCTTGTGGATAAGATGTAAATCACAAAATACTCTTTACGATATTCGCTACGCGCACGTGCTTTTGATGCTCCATCATCACTCTCAATGAACACAGCAACGGAGGATAAAACCATGAGTCGAGGTCTCAAAATATTTTTGATCGCGCTGGGCGCGCTATTTATTGTGGGCTTCATGGCCTATCGCTTTTTTGTCGGCAACTATAACACTCTCGTGAATCTTGACGAGACGGTCAAAAGCGCCTGGTCGCAAGTGCAGAATCAGTATCAACGTCGCGCTGATCTCATTCCCAATTTGGTGAAAACCGTGGAAGGCGCAGCAACCTTCGAGAAAGAAACTTTAAAAGGCGTGATCGAAGCTCGCGCGAAAGCGACACAGCCGCAAGTGAATGTCGACAATCTGCTCAACGATCCGCAAGCCTTCCAAAAGTATCAACAGGCGCAAGACAACTTGGGCGCGGCATTGGGCAGGTTGATGGTCGTGGTTGAGCGCTATCCGGAATTGAAAGCCAATCAGAATTTTCTTGATCTGCAAACGCAATTGGAAGGCACGGAGAATCGCATCACGGTGGAGCGCCGCCGCTTTAATGAAACCGTGCAAGGCTACAATACCAAGCTGCGCACCTTCCCAACCGTAATGATTGCGGGTATGTTCGGCTTTCAACAAAGGCCGTACTTTGAGGCGGCTGCGGACGCGCAAGAAGTGCCCAAGGTGGATTTTTCAGGTTTGAAGAATCAGCAATAGTCTCATCCTTTAACTCGCAGCGATCTGCACGCATTTGTCAACTTGAATTTCAGGAGTCAAAACATGCACGCCGAAGCTTTCACCAAACGCGCAGAAATACGCAATCTTATTCGCGATCTGAAAGATACTTGTAAAGGCAAAGCTTTTTCCGACATCATTGATGCGAATGGGAATCAATACGTCGACTTGGTGATGGAGGGCGGCGGCGTGCTTGGCATCGCACTCGTCGGATATACCTATATTCTCGAGGAGATGGGCATTCGTTTCTTACGCATTGGCGGCACCTCCGCCGGTTCGATCAATGCGTTGTTGCTCGCCAGCCTCGGAACCCCGGAAGAGCGCAAAAGCGAAAAGATCGTCGAGTTGCTGGCCGATCTCAACATGTATGATTTCATCGACGGGGACAAGGACGTAAAAGATTTGGTGAGGACGATCGTGCAGGACGGCGGGAAATTCAAACTGGGTTGGAAGGGCGCGCAGGTGTTTGACAATATCGAAGAGAGTTTGGGGCTGAACCCCGGCGAGGCGTTTACGCAGTGGATCGCGGCGGCTTTGCGAAAAGCGGACATCAAAACCACGCAACAACTGGAAGAGCGCATGGCAACGATGCCGCCCGGCTTGCGAAGCAGAACGGGCGTGGAGCTTACGCCTGAGCAAACCAAGGGTTATTTGGCGCTGGTAGCCGCCGACATTACGACTGAAACAAAAGTGCAATTTCCAAAAATGGCGCCGTTATATTGGGAAAATCCTGCGGAAGTTAATCCCGCACTTTACGTACGCGCGTCGATGTCAATTCCCTTCTTCTTCGCGCCGCTGCGAGTGGAGAAAATTCCACAGAGCGAAGCGGCGTGGGACAATTGGGAAAAGCTCGCCGGCTATACTGAAGATCTGCCCACTACGTGCATGTTCGTAGATGGCGGCATCATGTCAAATTTTCCCATTGATCTCTTTCACAAACCCACGCACATGCCACTTGCGCCAACCTTTGGTGCAAAATTGGGATCGGATCATCGCCAGCATCAAACGATCGAAAAACCGACGCACTTGCTCAGAGCCGTTTTCAATGCAGCGCGCCATTGTTTGGATTATGATTTCATCGTGCGCAATCCGGATTATCGCAAGCTCGTCTCTTATATCGACACCAGCGACTATTACTGGCTGGACTTCGAAATGAAGCAAGAAGACAAGATCGACGTCTTCCTGCGCGGCGCGGACGGCGCCGTAACCCGCCTCACCGACACCGCCGAGCCCGAGCTCGACCCCCAGATCTGCGACGACGGCCAGAAGGTCGTCTTCGCCCGCGGCGCCGAGCTCTTCGCCGTCGACGTCGCCACGAGGCGCGAGACGCAGCTCACGAAGGGCGCACCGGAGGGCGTCACCCGCGGCCAGAGCGATTTCAACGGGCAGGAGGAGTTCGACGAGCCCAGCGGCTTCTGGCTCGCCCCGGGGTGCGACCGCGTCGCGTACCTCGAGGTCGACGAGCGCGCGGTCGCCGTGCACCCGGTGCTCGGCTTCCGCGGCGGCAAGCCTGACCTCATGCAGCAGCGCTACCCCGCCGTCGGCCAGAAGAACCCGTCGGTCCGCGCCGGGATCCTCGATTTCAAGACGAAGAGGACCACCTGGATCGAGCGGCCTGCCCCCGGCGCCGAGCGCTACCTCGGCCGCTTCGCCTGGAGCCCCGACGGCAAGGTCCTCTGGCTCCAGTCCATCGATCGAGCCCAGCAGCACCTCACCCTGGATCGCGTCGACGCGGCGACGGGCAAGCTCACCACGGTGCTCGAGGAGCCCTCCTCCACGTGGATCGATTTCGCCGAATTCCGCCTGCTCGAGCGCTCCCCGCGCCTCGTCCGCACCGCCACCGTCGCCGGCCACACGCACCTCGAGCTCCGCGACGCCGCGACCGGCGCCCGCGTCGCGGCGCTCACGAG
>JABWAN010000658.1 GCA_013361015.1 Candidatus Zhuqueibacterota bacterium
TGGAAAATTTTGCCTTGAGCTGTGTCGAAATCTTTGATACTCCTCGCAACGTTGTCATCTTGTAGATAGACATGCCCAACCTCAAAAATATATGGCCGCAACTGCGCCGGATTTTTTCCGTTGCCGTGGGCACGAGAACGCTGAGATTTGCGCGCAGTGAAGCCCGCATGGCGCTCATTTTTCTGGGATTGATATTCATTCCCAGCGGCTTGCTCGCTTATTTCAGTTGGCGCGCGCTTGAGAATGAGAAGCTGTTTGCACAACGCAGACTACAGGAAAGCTATCGCCAACTCGCGCGGCTCGCGGCGCGTGAAATTAACAACGAACTAGAGAAATATGAGAAGCGTTGGACGAGTGCGGCTAAATTTTCCTTTGAAGCAGGCGGGCAGCCCCTTGCCGCGAATCGGCTCGACGAGTTAACGCAAACGGACGCGCTCATTTCCGCGGCCTTTGTGCTCGCAGCACCCGGTAAAGTGGTTTATCCACCCGGCACCGGTTTGGAAAGCGCGGGCGATACTTTTACGAAAGGGGAGCAGGAATCCTACGTGCGCGAGCACGAAATCTTCACGCAACTGGAAACGGCGGGCGGTGAATTGGAGTATCGCGCAAGTGATTTGCAAGCCGCGATTGCAGTGTATCGCGAGATACTCACAAAGGTTGCCACACCACAATTGCGCGGCATGGCCGAGCTTGACATCGGTCGCGCGCAGCAAAAGCAAGGCGCGTGGGAAGAGGCGCTCACCACGTTCGAGCACGTGCTCACGACATATCCGGAAGTGCGCGATCGCAACAATACCTATTTGCGGTTTTTGGCACAATATCAAATCGCGGTTTGCCTGGAAAATCTTGAGCGTGATCAAGAGGCCGTGGCAGCGCTCCTGCTCCTCAATCAAGACTTGTTGGAGCGCAGTGACGCGATCAGCACACTCCAATACTCGTATTTCTTGAATCTCACGCAAGGCCTGGCCATGCGCTTGATTGTCTCGCCGCAGTTAGCGGACTCCGCGGACTATCGCCGGCGTTTCAATCTCCTGGCCGAGCAAAGCAAAAAGCGTATCAGTCAAAAATATTTCCTGCGTTTACTTGACAGCAAACTGCAAGAAACAGTCATTGAGCGCAAACTGTATAGGACAAAATTTCGCTATGTCGCCGACGCCAACGAGCACGAGGCGTTTTTATTGGCGTATCATTTTTTGCCCGATGCCGCCGGCCTCTACGTGACCGGCGTGCTGGGTTTACAGATCGATTTGACGCAATTGCAGGAGCGTCTGTTTACAGCGATCCTCAAAGATCTGCAATTCAATGAACAAATAGCGCTGGCGATACTCAATCGGCGCGGCGATTACGTCATTGGAACTGCGAATGCCGGCCCTCGCCAGATCGCCACACACAATCTCGCGGCACCGTTTAACTTTTGGCAAATCGCGGTATGCCTGCCGGATTCTGCGCTGCCCGCACCCTGGAGTTTTCGCTCGACGCTCGGGGCATGGCTGATTTCCCTTTTATTGTTGAGCATTTTGTTTGGTGCGTATCTTTTTATTCGGCGCGCGCGGCACGAGGCGCATCTTTCGCGCATGAAATCGACATTCGTTTCCAATGTCTCGCACGAATTGCGCACACCGCTGGCTTC
The DNA here is from genome assembly GCA_013361015.1 of Candidatus Zhuqueibacterota bacterium. Lineage (GTDB taxonomy): Bacteria > Zhuqueibacterota > Zhuqueibacteria > Zhuqueibacterales > Zhuqueibacteraceae > JABWAN01. Next base: position 1,631 of record JABWAN010000658.1, read on the forward strand.
CATCAAAATGTTGGCAGAGCTTATGGAAATGCAGCTCTCCGGCAAGCCGGCCGCACGTTTGGAAGAGAGCAAAGCGCGACAGTATCTTTCCGTAATTGGTCGCGAATGTGAGCGCCTGGGCCGTTTGATCGATAATGTGCTCGATTTTTCCAAAATCGAGCGCGGCTTCAAACAATATCATTTCGAATATGAAGAACCCGCGGCGGTGCTCCGTCGGGCGATCGAGTCCTTCCGGCCACAGGCCGAGGCTCTGGGTTTTAAAGTCCTCACAGAGATTGACGAGCATTTGCCCGAAGTGCGCCTTGATGCCGATGCCCTCGCGCAGGTCATGCTGAATTTGCTCGGCAATGCGGTGAAGTACAGCGATGAAGTAAAGGAGATCAGCGTCCGCGCGACGCGTACGCCGGAATGCATTCTTGTTGAGGTGACGGATCGAGGCATTGGCATTCCGCCGCATGATCTACCCAAAATTTTCGCGAGCTTTTACCGCGCGGATCAACGTTTGAGCACGCAGAAACAGGGCGGTATGGGATTGGGTTTGACGCTGGCACAACACATCGTGCAAGCGCATGGCGGCGAGATCAGCGTGCGGAGTGAAGTAGGCAAAGGCTCGAGCTTCACTTTTACAATTCCGCTGGCAAAGTATGAAACGCCGCAGCAGAACGGCGAGGCTCAATCCTCCGCCGCCAAATCACCAGTTCTAACCACGGGCACTGCACCATGAAAAAAATTCTCATCATCGAAGACGATGCCGCGCTCGTGCTCGGCCTGGAGAATGCACTGCAAGGCGAGGGACACGAAACCTATACGGCGCGCACCGGCCCGGAAGGTTATCGCCTCGCGAAAGAGCGCCAACCGGATTTGATCCTGCTCGACGTCATGCTGCCCGGCATGAGCGGCTTGGAGATTTGCAAACGCTTGCGCGACGAGGGCAACAAAACGCCGGTACTCATGCTCACTTCCAAATCCGAAGAGAACGACAAAGTGCTGGGCTTGGAATTGGGCGCAGACGACTATCTCACCAAGCCGTTCAGCTTGCGCGAACTATTGGCGCGCGTAAAAGCGCAACTGCGCCGCGAAAAGACGGCTAGCATTCCAAACCCGCGCGCCAAACTGGCCAAATTCTGCTTCGGAAATGTCGTGGTCGATTTGAAACGCCACGAAGTGTACAAAGGCGGCGTGCTGCAAGATTTAACCAATCGCGAGTTCAAGTTATTGGAGTATTTCATTCACCATCCCGGCGAACTGCTCACCCGCGACCGCCTGCTGAATGAGATTTGGGGCTACGAAGTTTTTCCCACCACGCGCACGATTGACAATCACGTGCGCTGGCTGCGCAAACACATCGAACCGGACCCGGACAATCCGCGCTACGTCAAAACCGTGCGCGGCGCAGGTTATTTGTTCGAGGTCGATAAAGAAAACGGCAAGAAGAGGCATTGAGGATAAAGTTTTATGTCTCAACTCGGCGTGCGCATGCACGGCATCACACTTACGCTTGAATCGGAGCACGCACCTTTGCTGGAATATGCACAGCGGCACTTGCACGGCTTGGTGGAAAGTGCGATTGCAGCGCCGCATATACGCGTGAAGTGTCATTGGTCCCAAGGCGAATGGGACGCCGAGCACAATCCGTTTCCAGTTAGCGGCGCGTTGAACGTCATTGGTAAACGCATGCTCGGCAACGCGCACGAATTGCTTTGGCTGGATACCTTGCGCATGAAAGGCTTGCAGCTTCGCTTTAGCCGTGCCGGCGAGCAATGGTTTTTTGAAGTGGCCTTTCGCTTTCATCCCAAAAAGGAGAAGCTCGAAAATCTGCCGGAATACGAATTCAAAAAGTATTTCAGCTTGATGAGTTACTTGGCTTATTACCCGCTCTTTTGGTATTTGGAAAGATTTCGCGGCTGGAGCGTGCTGCACGCTTCGGCGTTGGCGAGCACAAAAGGCGGCCTCATGATCGGCGGCCTGGGCGGCGTTGGCAAAACCACGACGTGCGTCGCGTTGTTGCAGCGCCAGGGCATCGAACTGCTTGCCGAAAATTTGATCTTCACCGACGGCGAGTTTATCTATCCGTGTTATGAGCCGATTCGTCTTGATGAAAACAGCCTTGCGATGTTGGACGGCGACCTGAAAGGCCTCGCGCCCATGTTTTTCCCGGAAGGCCTGAAAGACAAAACTATGTTTCATCCGCCGCTCCGCGAATCGCTGGAGAAAGTCAAACCGGCCGCGCTCTTCTTGCCGCAGTTTTCTCCGCAACGCTATGTGAAGGCAATTCCGCCGGAGCTCGCGGCGGAGAAGATGCTCGCGATGAATCGTTTGACCCGCGAGTTGGATGATTACTATTGGTATGCGGCTGCGCTGGATATGCACTGGCCCGCGCCGAATCGCGCACAGCAACGCAGCGAGGTGCTGCATCGTTGCGCCGCGCGCGCGCATTGTTTCGAGCTTGGTATCGATCGCGCCGCGGGCGTCAATGCCGTGGTGGAAGATATATTGCATGTTCTTGCACGTGCTACGGATTGAACATTCA
>JABWAN010000659.1:0-4153 GCA_013361015.1 Candidatus Zhuqueibacterota bacterium
GTCAGCGAACTGGCCGTGCAAGTCATTCATCTCTCCAAACGCGTGGACACGACTTTGACGCTGGTGCACCGCATGCTGGATGAAGCCACCGTGCGGCGCCCCATGGTGCACAGCCTCGCCGATTTGGAAGCGACGACTTCAGCGTTGCGCGAGTTGGTATCGAGCAACGATCTGGTCGTACGCCGCACGCTTAGCAACGTTGATTATGCTTCCGGGCAATTGCGCGAAGTCGTCGAACAACGGCGTTCCGAATTGGACAGCACGTTGCTCTCCTTCAACCGTACCATGAAACGCCTCGATAATTTTACCGCAACGCTGGAAGATATTTCCCAGCGCATTAACAATCGTGAGGGTAACCTGGGTCAGCTTATTTACGATGACCAGATCGCCATACGGTTGCGTTCGACTTTGTCGAACATCGATTCGACGACGACGGAACTGCGCACGAATCTCGGAAAGTTTTTGAGCTCGAGCAACTTTAACTTGATTAGCGTGCTGAGCTTTTGATATTTTTAGGCAAATTTCTGAGGCCAGGAATTCTTCTTTACTTTGTGAGGCAAAAAATTATGGCGGAAATTTTGGAAGCTGTTTTGGAAGAGCCACTGCAAGTAGAGACTGTCGCATGGCCAGAATCATCGCCGCCGGCTAAGCTGACTTGGGAACAAGCGAGTAAGCTTGCGCAAGGGAAGCCTTTTGAACTTATCAACGGGAGGATACAATATAAAATGGCCGATGATAAACATGCCGATGCTCAAGCCCGTCTGTGCATAGCCCTGGGCACTTATTTTAAGACCAATCCTGTCGGTCTTGTTCGCACCGAGTATACCCTCCGCCTATGGCCGGATAAACCACACGAAGGCCGCGTGCCGGATCTTTCCGTTATTCTTAATGAAAACCTCAAGGAAGAGCGTTATGGCAGTACCGCGCCGGACTTGGCAATTGAAATCGTTTCGCGCGACGATGGTTGGGCGGATCTGTTTGAGAAAGCCGAGTTGTATTTTGAAAAGGGGAGTCGTCTTGTGTGGTTCGTCGATCCTATGCAGAAGGGCGTGATGGTCGTCACGCCGGAAGATCGCAAATGGGTGAAAGATATTCTGGTTTGTCCGGAACTGCTGCCGGGCTTCACTTTAAATGTGCTGGAAATTTTTGAATGGCCGTCCGTGGCGCAAAGCGTTGCAGCAAGATAATCCGGGACCTTGCTTGCCCCAACAGCCATTCGGTATAACCGGCCTCGAGGTGATGAGACGGAATCCCGTCGTGAATGTCGAGCGCCGCCACTTGCAGCCAATCCATGCCCCACGATATTTTTACACTCCTGCTTTCCACCCAGGCTCTGGAAATCGCGCCATTGCACCGGCCGTTTTGGTACACGTCCGGAACCATTGGGCCGTTCTATCTCAACGGCCATTTTCTGTATGGTAATCGCCAAAAGGCGGAGGAGTTGCTGGCCTTCATCGATCAGCATCGGAGTGATCGTCGCGGGCTGCTGCTTGCCTTGCAAGAGCGGGTAGAGCGCAACTATGCGGAAGACGCCGGCTATCGTGCGGTTATTGACGGTGCGGTTGAGCTGGCGCAAGCGCAAATCGGCAGCGAAAAGATTGACTACGTATCGGGCGGCGAGCGGCGAGATTGGTTCTTCTCTTTGATGGTTGCGCACCGACTGCAAAAGCCGGCGCTGGCCTTTTTTAAAGACCAAGCAGCATTTTCGTTTTCACACTCTGATTGGCAGGAAGCCTCAAATCTTGCCGGCGCCAAAATTTTGCACGTCGCTGATTTGGTCACTGAGGCCTCAAGTTATGTCCGCGCTTGGCAGCCGGCCGTGCAAAAGCGTGAGGGAAAATTGTGCTGGGCCATCAATATTGTCGACCGCGGGCAAGGTGGAAGTGAGATGCTCCAGCAGCACGGTATTGCGGCGTTTCATTTGATTCAACTGGGCCCTCCTTTCTTTGAGCGCCTTAAGCAAACAGGCTACCTCGACGAGCCGACTACACAAATGCTGATTGCCTATCATCGCGAGCCGCGCGAGAGCATGAAGCGAATGTTGGAAGAACATCCTGAAATTTTGCGCGAAGCTCTCCATTCACCCGATGCAAAGATTCGCCAGCGAGCGGAACAGCTCAGACAAATGAATACCTACGGTTTCAACGCAGATTATTGGGACCGGCTGAAATGTTAAAGAATCTTTTTTGCGGAACTTGTAAGCCTGTGTGAACAGTTCCTACCCAGATGCCGCGCAACCCATACAGAAATAATACCTCTCCTGTTGACCTTTTGGAGTTTCGTGCGCCGAGAAAGCTGTTGACTTTTTGGCTTCGAATCTCTATAATTCGACCTTCTTTGTAGGGGCTGGGAGCAAAATTTTCGATAGGCAAGCTCTTTGAGCTAGCGACAAAAGTGAACCTAACCTGTGAGAGAGTGGCAGTGTGCTCGATTTTTTGAAGAAGTGGAACTGGTTCGACCGCGAGCGCGAGGTTAGGAGATTTAAGTTTATGGCAAAGAAACGGCAACGTCGAATCTCCGTTTTGCTCATCCCCGATGATAATGCCGAGCCGTACAGTTTTCGACTAAATTGGTCGATAGCGCGTGTGCTGCTCGTCATTGGAGCCGTAATTGTTTTGCATCTCATTGGAGGTGCAATCGGTTATGTGAAACTCTACAATACGTATCGTGAAAACGTCGAGTTGGAGCGTTCCAACACCCGCTTGCTGGAAGACAACAAGCGCGTGTACCGGCTTGCAGCCCAACTCGAGGACATGGATAAAGATCAGAATAAGATCATGAATCTCTTGGGGGTCGAGAGCCGCAATGGAAGTCGCAGCGGCACCGGTTTCTCGGCTGCTTCCGCGGAAGCAGCGGCAGCCGCACAAGATGAACCCATTGTTTCCAATTCCGGTTCTGCTCCCGCAAATGAAACAGTAGCGCTGCCCGCGGTAAAAGGTAATTTTCTCCACGCGCGTAAGAAAGAGGAAGCAAAAGTCTCGCCCATGTGGCCGTCGCTTTTGCCGGTCGAAGGTTATCTCTCGCGTGAGTTTGCGCGTGACGCTTTGGCCACTTCAAATTCGCATGAGGGGATTGATATTGCGGCCAAGCATGGCTCCCCAGTGCTGGCAGCGGGCGAAGGCTATGTGGTCTACGCCGGATGGCATCAAGAATTAGGCAATTTGGTGATTTTGCATCACGGCGACGATCTTTTTTCAACGTACGGACACAACGATCGGATCTTGGTGCGTGAGCGCGAGCAGGTCAAACGCGGAGAAACGATTGCTTTAGTGGGCAGTTCGGGTCGCAGTTCAGGCCCGCATCTGCATTTTGAAATCTGGCACAAGGGCAAGGCGGTCGATCCTTTACAATTCCTGTTGACCTTGCGCGACAACGCGCCGGAAACGCAGCGTGGCAATTCTAACGACAATACGGTGTTGAGGTAAAGATGCTGGGTAAAAAAGAAATGGAAGATTTTGACAGAAGCGGCGATCTGAATACGATCATCGGCAAAGGCTCGGTCATCGAGGGCAACGTCAAAGTCCAAAACAGTATGCGCGTTGACGGTCGTGTTAAAGGCCAGGTGATGGCCAGTGATTCGATCGTGGTCGGCAAGGAAGGCGAGATCGAAGGCGAGTTGCGTGTAAAGAATATTATAATCGGCGGGCGTGTGAAAGGAAAAATATTTGCCAGCGGCAAGGTGGTGCTGGAAGCACGCTCGGTTTTTCAAGGTGAATTAAAAACCTCGAAGCTGGTCATTGATGACGGCGCCGTCTTCGATGGTACTTGTTCGATGAGTGAGGGCGGCAAGATCTTGGCTCTGCCGGAAACCGCTGATGGCCGGCAGGCTTTGTCCGAGCGCCCCGTGCAAAGGGAAGCCGTCGCGAATCGGTGATGCTCGCTATGAGCAAAGATGCCACAAAAGATTATGCGTCCACGCTGCGCAATGCCGCGCCGTATATGGACCTGGGTTTGCGTTTTGCCGTGGCAGCGGCAGTTGGCGGCTGGGGCGGATACTGGCTCGATGGCAAGCTGGGTACGCATCCGCTTCTCTTGATTTGCGGAGTCATGTTAGGCGGTACGGCGGGTTTCATTAGCCTTTATCGCACCGTTATGCGGCTTACGCGGTCCGAGTCACAGCGCAAAAAAGAAGAATAGCTTGCGCTTTCTGGCT
>JABWAN010000659.1:4163-7017 GCA_013361015.1 Candidatus Zhuqueibacterota bacterium
GAAGAACTTGGTGCTCTCAGGAGTTTTGTACGGCGTGCTGGTAAGCGTGTTATTGGCTGGAATTAGTTTCCTCTCTTTATCTTGGGCTGCAAATAAATCGCATAAAACTTTTCAAGGGGTTCTATTCGGCGGATTGCTTTTGCGCTTGATCGCTGCGGGCGTCGCCGTTATGTGGGTTTGGAAGTTTACGGCGCTCGACGGCACTTCCTTCGTGGTCGGTTTGTTGGGTTCATATTTCATTCTGCAAGTGATTGAAACGGTATTTTTGCAACGACTATTGAAACGCACAGCGAAGAGGACTTGACAGCTTGTTGCTCAATGTATCGTCCACTTTTTTACGGTTCTTCGACGAGCCCCAGCATGGCGAAAAAGGCGGCGAAGAAAATATCGGCGATGTCATCATTCACCATATCAGCGATAGCAATAAGCTAGAGTTGCCTTTTATTGGTGAAATTCATCTTCCCCACCTCCAACTTTTCGGCATCGATTTCTCCATTACGAAACACGTTGTGATGATGATGGTCGCGGCGGTGCTGCTCGTGATCATCATGCGCGCGGCCGCGCGCCGCAAACCTGGCGAAGTTCCCACAGGTTGGGCCGCCGCGGTGGAAGCCGTGCTCGAATTCATTCGCGATCAAATCGCGATTCCTAACCTCGGCGAAAGAATGGCGGGCGTTTTCATGCCCTATCTTTGCACCGCCTTCTTCTTTATTCTCACCTGCAACTTGCTCGGTTTGGTTCCCTTTGCAGGCACGGCCACGGCCAATATCAGCGTGACTGCCGCGCTCGCCACCATGACGTTCATTTTAATTCAAGTCGCAGGCATCAAAGCGAACGGCCTCGGCGGCTATTTGAAGCACCTTACCGGCGGCGTACATCCGGCGATGTGGCTGATTATGGTGCCGGTGGAGTTTCTCGGTTTGTTCACGAAGCCCTTTGCGTTGTGCATCCGTCTTTATGCAAACATGACCGCGGGCCACGTTGTCATTACCTCGCTCATCTGTTTGATCTTTGTGTTCGGCAAGGGCGGCGCGAATCCCGTCGCAGGTTTCAGCATTGCGCCGGTTTCGGTCGCGTTTAGTCTCTTTGTCAATCTTTTGGAAATCTTGGTCGCTTTCCTGCAAGCCTACATTTTTACCCTGCTTTCGGCGGTCTTCATCGGCATCTCCTCGCATTCCGAACATGAACACGAAGAGGTGCATTCTCCCTCCCACTGAGGCAGATTTCCGAACCAAGCATGAGGAAAAAAGGCAAGCGTGGCGCTGGCCCAGCGCTACAGGATAGGTGTGATTGTTTGAAAAAAAGCCGCACGCACAAATCTGAACAAGTTTTATGCGTGGTGCGGTCTCGTTTTGAAAAAGCAAAATAAACGCACTGTACTGCAATTTAACTCACAACATCTCATCTAAGGAGGAAACCTCAATGGGTGAATTCAGTTTTGCGCATCTTGCCGCAGGCTTTGGCGCCGGTATTGTGGCGTTGAGCGCGGGTTTTGGCATCGGTAAAATCGCGAGCGCAGCCATGGATGCTATCGGCCGTCAGCCGGAAGCCGCCGCGGACGTGCGCGGCTCCATGATTATCGCCGCAGCTCTAATCGAAGGCGTGGCGTTGTTTGGCGAAGTTATTTGCGTGTTGCTGGCGCTGAAATAATCGGTGCGTGGCGCGATTTCTTACGTCACGCTGCAGCTTTGACGTTTCGCTATCACAGCGAGTCCTTATGTTAGATATTCATATCGGTCTCAGTATTTGGACGGTTATCATCTTCATTCTGCTGCTTGCGGTTTTGTACAAGCTGGCGTGGAAGCCGATTCTCGCTGCGTTGGATGAACGCACCCGCACGATTAAGGATTCCTTGCAACATGCAGAGCATGCGAAGAAGGAAGCCGAGCGTGCGAAGGAAGAGTATGAAAAAATGCTGGCCGCCGCGCGGCAAGAATCGCAAGACTTGATCGCGAAGGGTCGAAAAACCGCGGAGACGGTCCGCCACGAGCTGGTGGACAAAGCGCAGAAGGAAGCCGAAGTGTTGATGGAGCGCGCCAAGCGCGAAATCAGTTTAGAGCGCGAAAAGGCTCTCGAAGAGATCAAACGCACGGCCGGTGAGCTCTCCGTCAACATCGCGACCAAAATCATCGGCAAATCCCTGAGCGTGAAGGACCATCAAGATTTGATACGCCAAGCGCTCGTGGACATGCGGCCGCTTATTGGCGAACCGAATTAAGGCGGATCTATGAAAGATGGCATTCTCGCACAGCGGTACGCCAAAGCCTTGTTCGCCGTCGCACTTGAAAAAAAAGTTCTCGAGAAAGTGCGGGGCGAGCTTTATGACTTTGTGACGCGCTTGGAAGACAACGCCGAGCTTTCCTATTTTTTGCGTTCGCCCGAAAGAAGTCGCGCCGAAAAGAGGCAGCTTGTGGAACGTGTTTTTCAAGATCGCACTTCGAGTATTTTCTTCAATTTCCTGCTGCTTTTGATCGAGAAGGGTCGCATTCCGTTGTATCGTGCAGTGCAACAGGCCTTCGGTATATTGTATGATCAGCATCATCGCAAAGTGCGCGCGCTGGCCATCACCGCAATGCCGATGGACAAGCGCGAGCTGGAAACGCTGCAATCCGATCTTGCCCAGGCCATGAACCGCACCCTCGAAATCGAGAATCGCGTCGATCCTGCGATTCTCGGCGGCATTGTGTTGGATATCAACGGCAAAATTCTCGACGGCTCCGTGCGCCGCCAGTTGGAGCGCTTGCGCGAAGTCGTATCGAGCCGGCGGAATTAGCCCCATCTTAACCTTTGCAGCACGCCCATTGTCATTCCGCGAAGATCTTTTCCAGGATTGGCGAAGATGCTTCCCGCATGA
>JABWAN010000660.1 GCA_013361015.1 Candidatus Zhuqueibacterota bacterium
TGTTGCTACAGCCCATGACGACAAATAAGCTCGCCGCAGCACATGCGCAAAGCATGCGAGAAATCCAGACTTGCGATTTCATGAGAAATACCCTGGTTAGAGATTGTTCGTTCGTTGCAGATTACTTCGTGGAAATCGTGTACTGCGTGAAGTGCCAAGCCTTGGCCGTCACCGTTTTGTGCACCAAATCCACCACGCCGCCGAGATCGACCCATTGGCCCGTGCTTTCGTCATACCAAGCCAGCGTCAGCTTGCTCGGGTCGACGCCGGTGAGATCGGCATCTTTATAAGAAATCGTGACCGTAACCTGCTGGTCGAACCAACCGTCCGGCCCGAAATCCACGGTGATGTAATCGTTGGGAGAAATGTTGATGGAGAACTCTGCGTCTTGCTTGGTGGCGTATTTGGGCACGTCGATGCTGTGGCCGGCAAATTTGATCATGCCGCCGTAGCTGCGTTTGATCCACAAAGACTTGCTCTGGCCGCGATAATCGTGCGCCGGGCTGTACCCGTTGTTGATTTGATTCTCGATCTCGATGAGCTGGCCGAGAAATTGATTGCCTTGCGCCGGCAGCAGCAATTGCCTGTTTATGGCTTCTTGGATTTTGTCCTTCGCCTTTTTGATTCTTACTAAAGCTTTTTTATCGCTTTTATCATCGTCTTGTTCCTTATCGTCGTCCCAATCATCGCCTCCCCAACCTCCCCAGGTAGGATTTTCGAGCTTCCTTGCGGCATCGTCGGTTCTTCTGACGGCGTCACTCAAAAGGCCGGCGACGCTGCTAAAGGGATTGTTGTCCACAATCGCTTGCATCTCGTCGCGCACGATTTCCAATTCGTGCAGCACTTTGTCGCGATTATAGCCGCTTTTGGCCAGGCTGTGGCTCGCGCGGTTTGCCAGGCGTTGGACCGGACGCACCGTGCCCGTGGCGGATTGCGGGGAAAGGGTTCTCTTGCTGGCCGAACCGCTCGGCGACATCGGGCCGGGCGCGGGTCCTTCGCTGCAACTCCATACCAAAAACATGGAGCCGATAAGAGAAAGATTCGTCGCGATTTTTCGAAGCCGGTTGCTGCGTTGCATAGGGTTGATCCTCACAGTTTGATTCCTTCGGGTGTTCTTCCTGTTTTCAATTTGTGGAAGCGTCCGTGCTTCGCACATTTCAAATGATGAAGTGAGGTTGCGAGGTTTATTTCGTGGAGATGGTGTATTGCGTGAAATGATTGGTCAAGACCTGCACGATTTTCGCAATAAGATTAACCGTGCCCCCGAGGTTAGTCCATTTGTTGGTCGCAGTATCATACCAGGCCGTGGTCAAATTATTCACGTTGACTCCGGTCATGTCCGCATCGCGATAAGAAATGTTGACGCTGACCGGACTGTTGAATGTTCCATCCGGACCGCAGTCCACCGTGATGAAACTGGTGTTATCGATCTTTATATACATGTTGGCGTCACTTTTCAGCGCAGACTTGGGAACGACGATCTGATGGCCGCAAAGAGCAATCAAGCCGCCCTCGGATTTTTTCATCCACAAATATTTGGTGGTGCCGCGGCAATCGTGGTCAATGGTGCCGCCGGTATTGAGAATGGCTTTAATGGCTTTGACTTCATTGATAAACTGATTGCCCGTCGTGGAATTGAGCAAATTGTCTTTCATCGCGGCTTGCAGTTCATTCATCGCGCCGGAAAGGTTACCCAAAGCCGCGGAGTTATCGGGCGGTGATTTCTTGAGCTCGCTTTGCGCCGAGACCACTTTAGCGACCGCGTCTTCGATTTTGTCTGCCACCGCGGAGCCGGGTTTGTTCGTGACGATATATTGCAGCTCATCGATCAGGTCCTGCATGTGCAACACGGCTTTGACGTCATAAGTCGTCGTCTTGGCTAGAGACTGCACCGCAGTCTGCCGGTTCAACGGCCGGACTTCGCCGGTGGAATTGGGGCTTTGCTCGGCAACCAATGATTTATTTGAATTCACCGGCGACATCGGCCCCGGCGTCGGTTCTTCGCTGCAACTTACCGCGAGCAATGAACCGACGAGAGAAATCATCGGAGCGATCTGGCGAAACCACTTACTGCACTTCATAATGGTTATCCTGACGTAGCTTGAAATTGTGATTCCGCTATCCTTGCTGCTGTCTGATTTTTTGAAGCGGCCCTGCTTCGCACATTTAAAGTGACAAAAAGAGGTGGCGAGGTTTACTTCGTCGAGAGGGTGTACTGCGTGAAATGCCAAACCTTGGCGGTGATCCATTTCTTCTTCGTATCCACCGTGCCGCCGACCTCGATCCACTGGCCCGTGGTTTCATCAAACCAAGCCAGCGTCAGCGAACTTTCATTGACGCCGTTGAGATCGACGTTTTTATAGGATATGATTACCGTGACCTCTTTATTGAACCAGCCGTCCGGGCCGAAGTCAACCTGAACATAATCGCTAGAGCTGATCGCGATGGAAGCGGTCGCATCTTGCGCTAGTGCGTCTTTGGGAAAAATAATTTTGTGGCCGCCGTGCCAAATCGTGCCGCCGTCTTTCTTCGTGGTCCATTTCGACACGGTCTTTCCGAGGAACTGACTGCCAAAGCCCGCTTGCGCCTCCATCACGGTTTGCAGATCGCCGCTGGACATGAGGTTGGTATTCTGCGCCGCTTCCTGCACTTCGCTTGCAATCGGCGTGCTCGCGAGCAAAATCGCCTTGAGATCGCCGGTCGACATTTTCGGATTGCGCTTCAAAACTGCCAGAAGCACCTCGGAGGACAAGGGCGACTCGCTCAATAGAATCGCTTTGAGGTCACCGGTTGAAAGTGCTGGCTGTTGATTGATCAACGCAAGCAACTGCAGGTCTGTGTAAGCGCCTTTGGCTAGCGAATGGCGCACCGGCGCGGGTGCGTCGCTTTTCCGTGGTACTGGCCGGATCGTGTTGTGAATCGGCGTTTTTTTCTCCACCGAACTCATCGGAGAAAACGGCCCGGAAGCAGGCTCTTCACTGCAACTTGCGACAAACAGCGCAAGAGCGAATAAACCGAGCGTGTAAGAACATTTGCGAAATGAAATTTGGCGCCGCATGGCGGTTTCCCTAAAAAGTTAGTGTATCGTCCATACTTTGAGTTTATCTGGTCACAAGGCTCGACGTCATTTTCATTTGAACTCGCCCCAATCATCCTGTTCGGGAGAGTTCAAATGAAAATTGCACACACAGTCTTAAATCGTGAACTTGCTGTGGCCGAAACGATTTGGCAGTCTCGGGTTTTGCAATGAATATGCCGAGGCCAGCGTTCGCATCTTGCGTGCGAAATTCTTCTTTTCAATCAGCAATTAGTAAACGCAAGCCGAGACGGCGAAGGTGTTGCGGCGGGTGTTTGGAATGTTTCATTCCAAATGGCCGTAGGCGAAAATGAAGGAGGTGGAATGTTTTGTTACGCTGCAAGGCCAAGAGTAAATCCGCGGTCACTTCGGGCTCATGCTTCGGCAAACTCTAAATGCTTTTCACGCGGGTCGGCAATATGATATTCCTCGATTTTGCGCGCCAACCGCGGGCGTGAAATGCCCAAGATCTGCGAAGCGCGAGTCTTATTCCAACGCGCCAAACGCAAAATTTCTTGAATCAATTTGCACTCGCCTTCTTGCAGCGAAAGCCCTTCGGGCGGAATCTCAATGACACGGCTCCATTCCGAAGGTGAAGTTGTTTGTGAGGCGGTCGTGACAGTGCGTGGTGTTTGTGGCCGCGGCTCCAAGCCGAGGGCTTCATAGATTTCTTTCGCTTCGATCACCGGGTTATCGCCGAGCAGGGCCGCGCGCTCAACCACGTGTTGTAACTCACGAACATTACCGGGCCAATCATAGCTCATCAAGACTTCTTCTGCCGTGGGCGAAAATTTGCACGCGATCGCATCGTACTCCGCCGCATAGGTGTTGAGAAAGTGGCGCGCCAACAATAAGACGTCTTTGCCGCGCTCGCGCAGCGGCGGCAAATGAATATTGATGACGTTGAGCCGATAGTACAAGTCGCGGCGGAAGCGGCCTTCGGTAATGCCTTTTTCCAAGTTGGCATGCGTGCCGGCTATGATCCGAGTTTTGACCTCGATACTCGTGGTACCGCCCAGGCGGCGAAAGCGCTTCTCTTCAATGGCTTTCAGCAGCTTGGCCTGCAGCGTTAGGCTC
>JABWAN010000661.1 GCA_013361015.1 Candidatus Zhuqueibacterota bacterium
CATTATCCTCCCAATCCCGATGATGCGAATTCACTCAACAGCAACGCGATCAATGCGATCACGGAAGATCACTTCGGAGAAATGTGGATCGGAACCGGCGGGGGCGGCGTGTTTCGTTGGGAGCGTGATACGCCTCGTTTCACGCCTTATCGCATTATCAATCGACCGGGCAACGACACGGTGGCGAGAAAAATTCTTGCCGACCTTCACGGTATGATATGGATTGCCGCGGTCGAAGGCTTGCATCGCTTCAACCACGCCACCGGCACGATCGAACGCGCTCCGGTAGCCTCCAAGCATCCGCTCGCACTAGATCACATCGTTACGCTCTACGAAGATCCCCGCGGCCGGCTTTGGATTGGAACGTTCGGCGCCGGCTTGTGGCGCTATGAGGCTGCCAGCGGCCGCTTTTTGCAATCCCTCCACAATCCGAGTGATCCCAACTCGCTCAGTGAGAGCCGCATCGAGTATTTGTTCGAAGACCGCTCCGGCATTTTGTGGATCGCAACTTATCGCAACGGTCTCAATCGTTACAATCGCAAGCAAGAAGCTTTTGCGTATTATCCGGCTGCCAATTCGGTCTACTCCGTGCTTGCCTCTCGCAGGGGTGAAATCTGGCTGGGCGCCTATTTCGAGGGGTTGTTGCGTTACACGAGCGATGGTCATTTGCGACAAACTTACCGCCACGATCCGAAGAATCCGTACAGCCTCGGCAGTGATTACGTCATGGCAATACACGCGGACCCGCTTGCGCCGGATGATCTTTGGATCGGATCGGAAATAGGCTTGCGGCGTTATGAGGCAAAGCGCGACCGGTTTGTGCGTTACGCTTTTAGCTCGGCCGATTCTCTGTATCGCGAGGCCACTCACGTCAAAGCGATTTTTGCAGACGAGGCGGGAGAAATTTGGGTGGGTACCAAAGGCGGCGGCTTGTTTCATGTTGATCGCGCCTCCGCACGCTTGGTACAAGAGCCGCAGAGTTTACGGCATGAACAAATCTGGAGCATCGTGCAAGAGCGTGGCGGCGCGCTTTGGCTGGGCAGCTTCGGCAACGGCCTGTTTCGTTTTGAGCGCAACACGCAGAACGTTACACGCTATCATCGCGAGGCGCCCGAAGGTGCGCGCTTGAGCAGCAACAATCTCTATGGGCTTTATGCCGATTCCACGGGATACATTTGGATCGCCACCACGAGCGGGCTGAATCAGCTCGATACTAAAACCGGCCGCGTGCGCCATTGGAAAAGTCGCGAGGGCTTGCCGGACAATTTTGTGAAAGGCATTTTGCCGGATGCGCACGGCAATCTTTGGTTGAGCACGGACAACGGGCTTTCGAAGTTCGATCCGCGCACGCAAAAGTTCAAAAACTATACGGTCAAAGAAGGTTTGCTCAACAACACGTTTTTGTCGGGCGCATGTTTCAAAGCGGGTGACGGCCGGCTTTTCTTCGGCTCGGAAAGCGGCGCGATTGCGTTTCATCCCGACAGCCTTGCGGAGAATACGCGGCCGCCGGAGGTGGTGATCGCGTCTTTCAAAGTTTTCGATAAACCCATGCGCTTGACGCGCGCCGTTGCCGCGGCGCAACAGGGGCTTCAACTCTCTTATCAACAAAACTTTTTTTCTTTTGAATTTGTGGCCCTCGATTTCAACAACCCCGCCAAGCACCAATACGCCTACAAGCTCGAAGGCTTTGATCGCGATTGGATTCAAGCCGGCACGCGGCGCTATGCGAGCTATACCAACGTGGATCCGGGCGAGTATACTTTTCGCGTGAAAGGCACGAACAGCGACGGTGTGTGGAACGAAGAGGGCGCGGCACTGCGTATCGTTATCGCGCCGCCGTTTTGGAAGACGTGGTGGTTCCGTGGCCTCGTGCTGATCATTATCGGTGCAACGGTCTTTGGGCTGTACCGCTATCGCGTCAATCGTTTGTTGGAACGTACGCGGCTTGCGGCGCATTTGCAGTCCGCGCGCGAAACCGAGCGCACGCATCTCGCGCGCGAGATTCATGACGAACTCGGCCAATATCTCACCGGCTTGAAGATGGACGTCGCATTTATGGAGAATATGATCACCGAGCAAAACGGCGAAACCCCGCGCGCCTCGCTTTTGAACAAAGTACATGCAATGTCCAGTTTGTTGGATTCGACCGTTAAAACCGTGCGCAAAATTTCCACCGAACTGCGCCCGGCAGTGCTGGATAGTCTGGGGCTGCTCGCCGCAATTGAATGGCTCGCGGAAGAATTTCAAAAACGCAGCGGCATCACGTGCGAATGTTTTCTGACGGCCACGGAAGTGAATCTCGATCGCGACCGCGCCACTGCGGTGTTTCGCATCATGCAAGAGTCGCTCACCAACGTGATGCGCCATGCGCAAGCCACGCGCGTAACCATCACGTTTGAAAAAGAAACTGATCATTACCGCATCGAAGTGAAGGACAATGGCCGCGGCGTGCAGCCGCAAGAGCTGCGCAAGCGCGACTCATTCGGCGTGCTGGGCATGCAAGAGCGGGCGCACGTGTTCGGCGGCACCGCCACGCTCACGGGAGAGCCGGGGAAGGGCACGACTTTGCGAGTGAAAATTCCTTTTAAATGAACCGCGGAAGGCGCTACTATTTGATGAAGGTGATTGAGAAAATGAATGCTGCTCTTGTTTCCCATCTAACCGGCAACCGTGAAAAGTTGCTGGCCTACGTGCGCAGGAAAATTTCCGACCCGGCACTGGCGGAAGACGTTTTGCAAGACAGCTTGCTCAAAGCGCTGCGCGCCGCGCCGGAACTGCGCGATGAAGAGAAGCTCGTGCCGTGGTTCTATCGGGTTTTGAACAATGCCATTATCGATGTTTATCGCCACAAAAACGTCGAAGCAAAGCACAGCGAAACTTTTAATGATACTCATGAGCAGCTCGCTGAGCAGGAACCGGAAGACGAGGCCAAGTTGTGCGCTTGTTTTCGCGAGCTGCTTCCCACACTCAAACCGGAATATGCTGAATTGATCGAACGCATGGAGCTTGCGGGTAGCGATCCCGCGTTGGTGGCGGAACAACTCGGGATCAAGCGCAACAATTTGAAAGTGCGTCGCCACCGCGCGCGCCAAGCATTGCGTGAGCGTTTAGAAGAAACCTGCCGCGTTTGCGCCAAACACGGCTGTTTGGATTGCACGTGCCAGACGCGATGACTAAAAAAGCTCAAAAAAAGTGTAACCGTGTGACGGTGCATCGTCTTTAGGAGTAAAAGCAGTTGTTCATTCTACCCAAAAGGAGCATTGACAATGAATCACACGATGCACGCTACTCATCAGCCCTCGCTCAATCGCACGGCGTTTAGCGCCACGTTGCACTGCTTAACCGGCTGTGCCATCGGTGAAGTTCTTGGTATGATCATCGGTATCTCGCTGGGTTTGGGCAATTGGTCCACCGTCGCACTTTCGATCGGCCTCGCATTTGTATTCGGCTACTCGCTCACGCTGTTGCCTCTGCTCCGCGCGAACCTTGCTTTCAGCACGGCGCTCGGATTGGCTTTTGCCTCGGATACGCTTTCCATCACCGTCATGGAGATCATCGACAACGCGCTTATGCTCGTTATTCCGGGCGCGATGGATGCCGGTGTTGCTTCCCTGCTGTTTTGGGGCAGCATGGCATTGTCATTCTTGCTTGCCGGCGCGGCAGCGTTTCCCCTGAATCGCTGGCTCATCGCGCGAGGTCGTGGACACGCCGTGGTGCACCAGCATCACAGCCCGCATGCCGCAGCGACAGTGCCCGCAGCAGTTGCGGCAACGAAAGCCCATGCTTCTTCTCATGCGCATCATTGAGCCGGAGCCGTACACTATGAAAACCTACCGCACCATTCGCTTGGTGAATTATCTTGGATTTGGAGCTCTCGGTATGATTGGAACTGCATTGGCCCAAAACTCTCGAACGACGTCTTCTGTTCACGCAGAATTCCGCACAATTCCGGCAGAAGTGCGCGCCGGCCAGCCCGTGCGGCTCGCTATCGCCGTCAAGAATGAAAAGGGAAATCCGGTGCGCGACCTGCAAGTGGTTCACGAGAAGCAGATGCATTTGATCGTGGTTTCGACAGATTTGAGCGAATTCGCGCATTTGCATCCACAGCAAACCGAGGCAGGCGATTTCCAAGTTGCGCACACGTTTCAAC
>JABWAN010000662.1 GCA_013361015.1 Candidatus Zhuqueibacterota bacterium
AAGCCGCGTGACTCATCGCCAATGAAGATGCACCCGCCTTCATCGGCACATGAAAGAATCCGTCGCACATTTCACGCATCGCGCCGGAAAGTCCGCGGCGCTCCCCTCCTATCGCCAGCAAAACCGGCGTTGACAGATTCGCTGCATAAATCGCACGCTTCGCTCCCGCAATTCCTCCCCAAAATTTGAGTCCCAGTTTTTTCAGCGGCAGCAATTCTTTTTCAGGATTCTCGATTTGCACGAGCGGCAAGCGCTCGAATGCGCCCGAAGAGGCGCGCGAGACGGCGACGCCTTCAAAATTCCACACGTGTTTTTTGAGCAAGACCGCATGCGCACCCAAAGCCTCAGCGGAGCGCAGCGTGTAACCCAAATTTTGTGCGTCCTCCGTGCCTTCGAGCAGCAACAGCAAAGCCGGTTCTTGCAGTTTCTCACAATGTTCAAATAAAGCCTCCGCAGACCACGCGGGTTTGGCGCTGCAAATGGCTGCGATACCGCCGTGCGAGCGGCCTTTGGTCATCGCACTCAGCTCTTCGGCTGAAACGTATTTGACCGGCACATTCTGCGCGTTCGCAGCTTCGACGACCTCGCCGACGCGCGCGAGCACGCTGCCTTGCTTGAGGAACACCAACTGAAATCTTCGTTGCCGCGCCAGCAACGCCGGCAAAACACATTGTTTGCCTTCGAGAATTTCCATGTTATTTGAGTCTTTGCTGAAAAATAGAACGACCGACCACGCTACACAGTACACGATCTCGTGCCACGTGTAACGTGAAAGCTATGGCTTCAGCACTTTGTATTTCCCACTCAGCCAATTTTCCAAATCCGAACAATACCACGGCGAGAAGCGGCGATCCGAAGGGCCGCCCGCAAGATTTGTGTGCAGCTCGTCACGCGCGAAGTCCGTCACCATGCGAAACGACGGCGTGAAGCTCGTCAATCTTCCGGCGCTGCGATAGATTTGACCTTGATGCGGCGTTGCGCGCCCGCCGCGCAACGTAATCGGGCCGCGATCAAAGCCGAACATTTTGGGCATGCGGTTGCCGAAGAGAATGTGCGAGAGCGGCAACTGTTGGCTCTTGCCCCAAACACGCGGTTTCACCTGCAAGGCCGTTGCAATGACGCGGCGATAAAGCTCGTCGCGCTTTTCTCCATGAAACCATGCCGACTCTTCCGCAAGCAACACGCGATCGAAGTTATTATAGAAGTCGATGAAAATGCCGGATTCGTTTGCGAGAAAATTCGTCACTTCCTCCCCCACGCCCTTTGCGCCGAAAACGCGATGCAACAGCGCGCGATAGACCTGTTCGAACAGAAACGCGCCTTGCGATTCCGGCTCATAGCATAAATTCCACTCGCGCAGAATGCGGCCTGGCGTGGTGTCCGGCAAAAGCGGCCGCAATACCTTCATGAACTGCTCGGCTTGCCGCGAATAGACGTCGTAGTGAATTGCTTGCATGTCGGCTAGCGATAGCTTGTCGCGCTGCTCCAAAAGCTGCGCGATGCGCTCGGCGCGATACGAGCCCATCGCATTGTTAATCGGCTTCACGCTGCCCCAACTGTTGAGATCATCATTCGCGGTGACGAAATATCCGGCTGCGGGATTCATACCGCGCGGCAGATCTTCAGGTGCGATGAAGCCCTGCCAATCATTCTCACGCTTCCAACCCGGCAATGCCACAAAGCCCGAAACTCCGACGCGACGCTTGGGCATCAATCCCGACATTTGATAGCCGATGTTGCCGTGATGATCTGCGAGCACCCAATTGAAGGCAGACTCTAGTTGCCCGAGGTGCTCCATACCTTCTGCAACATTCTGCGCATGCCACATCTTGAAAGCCTGTTCGAGGGATTTCGCGCCGAGCTGGCCGGGCGCCCAGCGTGTCGTAAGATAAAATCCCTCTTCGAAGGGATTTCCGTCGAGCACGCCATGCTCATTTTCGTAAAAAATGATTTCACACGGGCTCTGTTTCTTGCGCACGATGACTTCCTTTCGTGTTTGAAATACGCGCCAGGCTTTGTCATCATAGCGATACCTGCCCTCTTTGCAATGCTCGATCCACGAATCCACGCCGTCCATGAACGTATAAGTTGCGCCCCAGGCCAAATAATTGGTTCGACCGATGAGCAACGCCGGCAAGCCGGGCATGGTGGCGCCCATCGCAAAACGTTCGCCACACGTCAGCACGATTTCATACCACACGTTCGGCAACCGATTCGTTTCCAAATGCGGATCGTTTGCGAGCATCGCCTTGCCGGAAACCGTGCGCGCACCAGAAACCACCCAATTGTTCGAAGCCAGCAGGCGTGGCAGCACCGTGTTCCACTTCACACTCGCGGGCACGATGCGCTCGCTCAACTTCACTTGTTTGAGTAGATCTTCATCACAGCCGTCGAGAATGCCGGGAAAGAGTTCTTCTAAACGCGCGCGGTCAATTCCGGCTTGCACCATTTCAATGAACAAGCGCTCCAACTCGGCTTGCGATTGCGCGAGCGTGAGATAACCGACCATGCGCGAGAGCAAAATGAGGTCGCCCACTTGCCACGGCTCGGGTTCATAGCCCAGCAGTTTCAATTCCCATGGCCGGTTGCGGGCGAGATATTGATTGAGGCCCGCACAATAGGCTTCGCAAAACGTCCGCGCATTTGGGGAAAGCCTGCGCGCTTCCACCTCGAGCTCGCCATGCCAGTTCATGCGTCGAAAGAACGTATCGATCGCAAGCATTTCTTTGGTGTCATCAAGATGCTCGCACGCCTGGCCATTGCCCAAAATGCGCATAAGGAGCAATTGCAAGCTGCGATCTAAGGCATGGCAATAGCCCAAGCCCCAGTACAAATCCACTTCCGCTTTGGCCTCGACATGCGGCACGCCGTGCTCATCGCGCGCGATTGTAACCCGTTCATCTTGAAAAACCGGAATGTGTTCGGACACCACTTGCCCTCCGGGTTAAGTATGTGAGTCTCGCCGGGCCTGTAACACCTGGCGGGAGTGTTTTCAAAGAAATATTTTTGCTGCGCCACTTAATATTCCAAACAAATCTTCGTATTATAGAATGCAAGTCAAGCCGAGGAGAGAAGGTAAAACGGAATGTCCTTGTTCAATTCGCTATTTCGAGACAAACCCCGCGGACAGGTGTTGACCGAGCGCGAGTTTTCCGAGTTGCTCGAACGGCAACAACGTCCGTTGCTTAGCTTGGCATTGCGCTTGGTCGGCAATTGGGAAGATGCGAAAGACCTTGCACAAACAGCGTTTGTGCGGTTGTGGCAACACCGCCAGCGTTTGGAAGCGGGTCGCGACGCGGCCCATTACCTGCACCGTGTGCTCGTCAATCTATGCATCGATCATTTGCGCCGGCGCGGCCAACACGAGCCGCCTCTCGCGTTTGATGAAACGCTCTTTGTGCAAGCCGACTCGAATCCGCAACGTCAATTGGAAGACAGCGAAACGCAAAACCGGCTTTGGCAATGCCTCAACGCGCTTCCGCCCAAACAGAAAGCCACGCTCATTCTGCGCGAGGTCGAAGGCTACTCCGTCGCGGAAACCGCGGAAATCCTCTCCTGCTCGCAGAATAGTGTGCTCGGCAATTTGCACTTGGCGCGCAAGAAGGTCAAGGAGAAAATGCAGCCGTGGCTTGCGGCCCAGGAATAATTTTGGTTTGAGAAGCAACCATGAAAACATGTCGTGAATTTGAAGCATTACTTTCTTCCTACGCCAAAGAGGAATTGAACGTCATTCAATCAGGACGTGTTGCCGCGCATATCGCACGTTGCGCGCACTGCCGGCGCGAAGTCGAAACGTATCGCCGACTCGCGGAGCAAATGCGAAATCTGCCTGCGCCGATATTGCCGGAGCAGGCGTTGCAGGAATTCTCGCGGGCGGTCAGCGCGCGGATTGCACAGCCGCGAACAGCCTCGCGTTCACGTGCCTTCGCCTTGCTATCACCTTCTTTGCCTCCGCAGTGGCGTTATGGCTGGGTCGCGGTCGCAACGCTCGCGCTCGTGCTGGTGTTGGGAATTTTGTATGCACCGTTCGAACGAACCGGCAAACCCACGGCTTTGCTCGCGCCGCTTTTGCAGGCACGCGCATGGGACAAATTGTATTATGGTCTGGTTCAAAAGGAAACGCGCAAGCTGCTGCTGCACGAGCCGG
>JABWAN010000663.1 GCA_013361015.1 Candidatus Zhuqueibacterota bacterium
ATGCTCATCGGTTGGTGCGTCGGCACGATCGCGAGCCTGGCCGGCCTTTATACCTCATACCGCCTCGATTTTCCCAGCGGCCCGACCATTGTTTGCTATTTGGGACTATTGCTGATTCTGGCATGGCCTCTTCGAGCATTATTGCGTCGGCCGGTTCACAAGGTGAAGACAATTGCCGCCCCGCACGAAGCAGAAATCGGTGGAGCATGATGCGGAGGTCAGTCAAGTTTTGCTAGGCACATCATGGAAGCGCTCGAAAACAAATGGCGGTCACTTTTTCAAAAAGCAACCATGGAAAAGCACGCCAACCTCATCGAGGCAGAAGAAGGCTATTATCTTCTTGCCGCTCCGAGTTCTTCCGAGACGTCGGCCTGGCTCAAGGAGAGAGCCAAGACCGAGTTGCATTTCCTCCAAAGCCGCCTCCCGAACCAGGAAGATTGCGTATCATTGACGCTAAACAAACAGAAGGAGTACGACCTGAATCTTCATCATGAGTATCACACCTGGGCGGAAGATTACGCTGCAAAAATCGATTCGAATGAGCTACGAGCAGAAACGGTGGTTGACCTGGCCGTTTTTAAGAGAAGATTAGCGGAGCTTGCCGCTAAGCAGGGGCTGGCGATTTGGCGCGACCAAGAAGACGAAAAATTTATCGAAGTCATTTGCGACGCCTTTCGCCAGCCGGTGAATCTCTATGCGGAAGTGGCGCGCATGGTGCTCTCCGCCAACTCCATGGTGGACCAGATTACGATGCTGCTGCACA
This sequence comes from Candidatus Zhuqueibacterota bacterium, assembly GCA_013361015.1. Taxonomy (GTDB): domain Bacteria; phylum Zhuqueibacterota; class Zhuqueibacteria; order Zhuqueibacterales; family Zhuqueibacteraceae; genus JABWAN01. The sequence continues at coordinate 764 of JABWAN010000663.1, forward strand.
ACATGAGGGATAATTGCTGCACGCTCTTCGCCTACTTTCAGGCCTTTGCTCAAATTTTTTCCGGCTATCGTGTATTTGTGGGTGATCATCATTTTGTGGTAGACTGTGGCGAGCATCAGCCAGCGCCGGGTTTCAATTACTGGGCGCTGCTCGATGCTGCGATCAACAAAGATGAAGTTTTCTGGCAGGGAATCTTTTCCGTAAAAGAATTTTTGCTCTTTACGATGCGCAGACAAAGAGACATTCATTAAATCCCGATTTTGAAAGGAGTGAGTATCATGCAAGCAAAATGGACTGTTCGAATTCTGGCTATCGTTGTGGCAATCTTCGCCGTTTTTATGTTGGTCCCTCGACAGGCGTCGGTTGTAACCGAGGCGAAAGTGCCGTCGGGCTGGGCCTTTACACTGCCTGAGGGCGATGCTCGCGCCGGTCATGAAACGTTTATGAGAATGCAATGCTATACCTGTCACACCATCGATCTGGTGGGCAACGGCCTTCCGCCTGAGAGCGGCGGTATCGGTCCAAAGTTGACTTTCGAGTACGCTCAACTCCCTAATGAGTATTTGGCCGAGTCCATCATTAAAGCGCACAGCGAAGTGGCGGCACCTGACTATCAGCGCAAAGAAGGCATTGGCGGCATGGGCAACTACAACGACTTCCTCACGGTGAAAGAGTTGACCGATCTCGTTGCTTTCTTGAAAGCCCGGCAAGAGCTCGCGGTCAAATGAATATGAAAGGGAGCAGGTGCAATGAAAGTGAAGTGGATCATACTTGGTGCGCTCTCGTTGCTGGCAGCTTTCATGATGGTAATGATTGCCTGCCGGCAAAGCCGAACGGTGACTGAGTCAGGGCTGCCGGCAGGGTGGAAGTTCACGCTGGCGGAAGGTGACGCCGCTGCCGGGCGGGCTGCTTTCATGGAATTGCGCTGCTACATGTGCCACAACGTTAGTCTTCCTGGTGATGATTTTCCCGAGAGCAAACCCGGTGTCGGCCGCAATCTGAGAGTCATCTTCGCCGGCCTGCCGAAGGAATATGCCGCACAGTGCCTCATGAATGTTCATACCATCGTTCCGGATCCCTGTTTTGACACGCAGACGGCTGCAAGCGCAACCGGTCCCACGCAACATCAACTCACGGTGAAAGAACTCGTCGACGTAGTGGCTTTTCTTAAAAAGAAACCGGAGGAAAAACCCAAATAGGCATTAATAGCCGAGTATGAGGTGTGCCGATGAGTAACAGAATATTAATCGTTGAGGACGAGAAAAATCTACGACAACTCTATCAAAAGGAACTGGAAGCTGAAGGGTATGAGGTGGCAACCGCACTCAATGCGCATGAAGCATTGGAAAGACTTCGCTCCGCCCACGCAGACCTCGTCGTTCTGGATCTCATCCTTTCCGACGGATCAGGTTTGGATTACTTGTCGCAATTTTTGGAAGTTGACCGGCATCTCAAGGTGGTCATCAATTCCGCATACTCCACCTACAGAGCGGATTTCCACTCGTGGGCAGCGGATGCGTATTTGGTTAAGTCATCCGATTTGACCGAGCTCAAGAGCACGATCGATCATTTCTTGCATGTGCCTCAACATGAACTGCAAAAAAGCTGAAAAATATCTGGCCGCCTTTGTGGATGGCGAATTGCGAGGGTGGTGGCGCCGCCGCGCTTTTGTGAAGCATCTGGAAAAGTGTGCTCTCTGCCAAAAGATGGTCGAGATCCAAAAGCAGATCAAAAATTTGTTGCACGCGAAAGTTCGTCGGATGAAGGCGCCTGATGATCTGGAAACTAAAATACACCAAGCGCTGGAAAGCGAATGGCATTGAAGAACGCCATTCTCTTGCATGTCATTCTGGAGGAATCCTGTTTCGCACCAGCACAATGCTCGAGATGAAAAAGATTCCTGCGGAATGACAACCTCTTTTTGTACCTGAATAGTTACAAAGAACGAAGGTGAGAGGAATGGATGCAATACTGCGCAAAGTTGTTCAGCAAACCGTGCAAGTCACGCTGCTCGTTTTTTTCATGATGATTCTCGTCGACGTGATCAACGTCTGGACGCAAGGGCGGCTTGCTGCCATTCTCAAAAGAGGAAAACAATGGCGGCAGTACGTGGTGGCCTCGCTGCTCGGCGCTGCGCCGGGCTGCGTGGGCGCTTTTACCAATGTCTCTTTGTACGTTCACGGCATGATCAGTTTCGGCGCGCTGGTAGGCGCCATGGCCGCGGTCTCGGGAGACGAGGCCTTCATCATGCTGGCGATGTTTCCCAAAACCGCCATCCTGCTCTTTGGAATGCTCTTCGGGCTCGGCATTCTGATCGGATGGATAACCGATCTCATCGTCAAGAAATGGAACATTGCCACGTGCGTAGGTTGCGAGGCGCAACAATATCATCCGTCGCAGGAGAGTTTCGCGCACTATGTGAAAGACCACATCTGGCAGCATATCATCAAACGGCATCTGTGGCGAACCTTCCTGTGGACGTTTGGCGCTCTGCTTGTGGTTGAAATCGGGCTGCATTATTGGCATCTCGAAAAGCTGACGTCGCAATATACGCTTCTGCTGCTCTTTGCCGGCGCGCTGCTCGGACTCATTCCCGAATCCGGCCCGCATCTCATTTTCGTGACCATGTTTGCCAACGGCTTGATTCCTTTTTCCGTGCTCTTCACCAGCTCGTTCGTGCAAGACGGCCATGGCATGTTGCCCATGCTGTCGTACTCCGTGCGCGACGCGATGATGATCAAAGCCTTCAATATGGTTTTTGGTGTTGGCATTGGATTGCTGCTGTATGTGGCGGGATGGTAGGTCTCTGACACTCAGAGTTTAGAATAAAATTCTAAACTTTTTTTACCGCCAACGGATAGATTAAGACCAGCGGATGTTTTTATCAGTTGGTCTTAATCTATCCGTTGGGAGAAAACGTTGGATTGAGCAATGCAAATGAACTTTACAGGAATCCACTTATGAAAACGAACTCGACACATAAATCAACCAAGGCAATTCACGTTGGCGGTTTGAAAGATTCCATATCTGGAGAAGTCTCGGTCCCGATCTTTCAAAGCTCGACCTTTGCATTTCCCAGCGCCGAGGAAGGAGCGGCGCGTTTTGCCGGAGAGAAATCAGGCTACATTTACACGCGCATGGGCAACCCAACCATCAACGCGCTGGAAGATTGCATCACCACTTTGGAAAATGGCTATGCCGGCATGGCGACCGCTTCAGGCATGGCTGCCATCACCACAGTCTACTTGGCATTGCTCGGCCAAGGCGCGCACGTGGTCGGCACGGATTCCGTTTACGGCCCGACGCGCGTGGTGTTGGAAAAGGAATTCTCGCGATTTGGCGTGGAAGCAACGTTTGTCGATACTTCAAATTTGAATAATCTC
>JABWAN010000664.1 GCA_013361015.1 Candidatus Zhuqueibacterota bacterium
TATTCCAAACACCATTGATCGATATTCTCCAACACGCGTTTTTGTTGGCGCTCGAGATTGCTGTGGCCGGGGCGATAACGCAGTGAAAGATCGACTTCATTTTCGGGCCACACGCTCTGCAGCGTTTCGCCCTTGGCCAGCCCGAGCTTCGAGCAATCGATCAATAGTGCTTTCTTGGGATCAAGCCCAAAGCCTTCGAGATAGTATTCATTCACATAGAAGTAAAAGCTATTGTGCTGCTGCGAATTGATGGGATAGAACTCATCGATTTGCACGAAGGTCAGGCTCTGCATGTCCGGTCGTTTGCCGGGGTCGATGCCGTTCTTCTCCAGCTCCGCCGCGGTCTCCGGCTTGCCAAAGTTATTGAGATAGTGCTCCACCCATTTGATGAAATGTTCCGGCGTTTTGCCGGTGGGTAAAGAGATCACGCCGCCGGGATTGTTTTGTACCCATTCGATGAATCGCAGCGCGGCCAGCTTGCCGAGCGCAGGAAAATTATCGACCACGAGGGCCGGAATTTTTTCTGTGGGAGGATAAAGCGCTTGAAAGGGAGAAGACTTGAGTGCAATTTGCTCGACGGGGGTCATGGTGTTCCTTCCTCGGGTTGGGGTATTCGGATATTGGGGGATTGGATCCTTGGAGTATTGGAGTGATGGATTGTTGGATTGATGACGATGGGCTGCAATGAGAGCACACCTCCTCTCGTGCTTTCGTCACAGCCAATTTTAAGAGGTGCGCCGAGTGCGAGGGAAGTTTCTTCGAATGACAGTTCATCACTTCATCGCTCCACCACTCCATTACTCCACTACTCCGGCAATCCACTACTCTATCACTTCATCGAGAATCACGCCATGGCGCAAGCCACGGTTGCTCACGACGATTCTATTGAAGCCGTATATCTTCATGAAAGTTTCCAAAAGCATGGCGCCGGCAAGGATGACATCCGCGCGCGCAGGGTTGAGGCCGGGTAAATTCTTTCGTTCCGCAATAGGCAGACGTATCAGCGTCATAACGATTTCATGCAAGCCGGTAAGAGTGAGCGTGAAGTGATCGATGCGGTCTGGCTCGTATTGCACGAGGCCTTGCGCCATTGCAGCCAGCGTTGTAATCGTGCCCGCAGTGCCCACCACGCTCGCGAGGTTTTTCAATTCGGTGACCGGCCAGGTTTCGCGCATAACGCGTTCGGCATGCGAGCGGAAGACTTCCACTTCTTCGGGCAGCACGGGGTCATGCTGCAACCAACGCTCGGTCCAACGCACGGAGCCAATGTCTGCACTGCGCGCACTCGTGATTTGTTCATGCGTGCCGAGCACGACTTCGGTGCTGCCGCCGCCGATGTCGATGATGGCAAGTGGCGCGGGCAGATTGCGCTTGTTCGATAATGCCCCGCGATAAGACAGCCGCGCTTCCGTTTCGCCGGAGATGACGTTAATCACGATGCCGGTTTCTTGTTTGGCCAATTGCAGAAAGGCTTCGCGATTTTTTGCGTCGCGCAGCGCGCTCGTGCCCACGGCTAGAATTTTTTCACAGCCATATGCGCGCGCCTGCGTTGCATATTCGCGCAAGCAAGCCAGGCCGCGCTGCATGGCCTCGGAATTCAAGTTGCCGTGTGCCTCTACGCCTTTGCCGAGGCGCACCACGGTTTCTCTTTCAAAGAGGGGCGTGAGGGTGTGCGCGCTGAGGTCTGCAATCAACAAAAGAAAAGTATTGGTGCCAATATCGAGGCCGGCGAGGCGATGAGTGGGGGAGGTAGGGTTCATAGTTCTCGTTAGTCACATGAGAGATTCTACGCACGAAACACGCAAAGAGCGCGAAGGGTTTTCGAGGCGTTTAGCGGGTGACCTGCAACGGCGGCTTTTGCATCATTCTTCAAACACGATCTGTTCTTTCACAATGCGAAAAAAACCGGATTTGAGACTCAATGCCTGCTCGCCCAGGCCGGTGAGATCGACCACAAAGTTGAGCATGCGATCTTGCAAGCCGCGCGACTTCTGCGGCGTTTCGACTTCGGTGGAATCGCGGTGACGCATGGTTTTCATTTCGCCCGCGAGCCAGCCGCGAATTTCGCGCAAGGATTCGCGCGAGACCGGCTCGAAGTGCAGCTCGATCACGAGATAATAACGGTGCTTGGCATTGAGCTGCGTGGTATCCGACAGCGGCCAGTTGCGATGCTGCTCCCATTGCTGCTGCACAAACTCACGTGACTTGGTCAAACGCCGTTCTTCCCAAGTCTGCACGAGGTATTGTTGTTCCCAAGGATCAAACGCGGTTTTGATTTCGAAATCGCGTTCGGCTACGACACTGTTGAGGAGAAAACCGCGCTTGCGCCATAGTTGCACGCGAAAACGCGCGGCGGAAGTGATGCCGCGTTGCATGCCTTCCCATAGCGGCGTCACCAGCAGGCTGTCGACGTGAAAATCGACAAGTAACCGGCCCGCCTCTATGCGCAACGTGTCGAGCACGAGTTGCGGCTCTTGGGCTTGGCTTGCCGTTGCCAGCAGCGGCAGGCAGAGGAGTATCAGCTTGAAAATCGCTCTCAATGCGCATCCGTTCATATTCAAACGGGCGCAATGTAATGTTTCGCGTGGCGCGATACAAATGAATTGTTGGCGTGGGAGTTTTCGTTTGGACGGGAGGGGGGATTTATCTATCTTTTTTCGTGACGTAAAGGGAGAGTTCCAACGGATAAAAGCTGCCAACGGATTTTTAAGAACGTCTTTGCAATCCGCTGCCGGTACTCAGCCGTTGGATGATCCCTGTCATCTTTGCTGCACTCTTTTGGGAGGGCAAGCTATGGCCTTACGACACGAAGAATTGCCAAGCCAAATTTTACCCGTTGGGAACTTGTTTTGGAGCGCGGTAATCCACAAAACAAAATCACGAATTGGTACGAACATGAATCCAACCCAAACTTATTCCCACCCGCACGGCCACGTCCTCTATCGCAAGCTGCGGCAGCAATATCCCTGCATGGTGCGCGGCGAGGGCATTTATCTGTTTGATCAAAACGGCAAGCGTTATATCGATGCTTCCGGCGGCGCGATTGTCGCGAATCTTGGACACGGCAACAAAGTCATTGCAGAGGCGATTGCCAGGCAAGCCGTCGAAAGCGTCGGCTATGTCAGCGGCATGCAATTCACGCATCAAGCGGTCGAAGAATTATCTGCGGCGTTGTGCGCAGTCGCGCCGCCGGGCATGAACAAAGCCTTTTTTCTTTCGGGCGGAAGTGAAGCGACCGAAGCGGCAATGAAGCTCGCGCGGCAATATTGGATGGCGAAGGGCGTCACGACGAAATACAAAGTCATTAGCCGCATGCCGAGTTATCACGGCAACACGCTCGGCGCGATGGGCGTGAGCGGGCGGCAAGCGTATCGCACCTTGTTTCAGCCGCTGTATATCGATCATCCCAAAATTGCGCCGCCGCTTTGTTATCGCTGCCCGTGGGGCAAAACTTTTCCGCAATGCGATTATGAATGCGCGCACGAGTTGGAGCTTGCCATTCAAAAAGAAGGCGCGGAAACAGTTGCGGCGTTCCTCGCTGAACCCGTGCTCGGCTCCACTGGCGCTGCGATGGTGCCGCCCATGGAATACTATCCGCGTGTGATGGAGATTTGCCGCAAGCACGGCGTGCTCTTCATTGCCGATGAAATTATGTGTGGCATGGGCCGCACGGGCGAGTGGTTTGCGATTTCGAGCTACGGCGTCACGCCCGATATTATGCTCGTAGGCAAAGGCCTCACGGGCGGCTACGTTCCACTCTCCGGCTTCGTGGTGCGCGACGAGTTGATCGACGCGATTTATGCGAGCGGCAGCGATTTCATGCATGCGCAAACCTTCGTGCATCATCCCGTCGCGTGCGCCGCGGGTCTCGCGACGATTCGATATTTGCAGGAGCACAAACTGATCGAGCGTTGCCACGAGTTGGGCCTTTATCTCCACGAGCAGCTTCGGCGCTTTCAATTCCATCCTTTGGTGGGAGAAGTGCGCGGCAAGGGTCTATTCGCCGGGCTCGAATTCACCGCAGATAAAGTCACGCGCGCGCCGTACGCACGCAGCTCAAAAGTGGCGGAGAAAGTTTCTGCGGAGGCATTAGCCCGCGGCTTGATCGTATGGACAAACACGGGCCACGTCGAC
>JABWAN010000665.1 GCA_013361015.1 Candidatus Zhuqueibacterota bacterium
CCCTGCTTTTGCTAGTGAGGCGCTGAAGCCTCACTTCGCATTGCAACTCATTCCTTCTCTCAAAATTCGGCTGCAACAATTCTAAGTGATTAGCTCCGTTATCTTGCAACAGCGCATATGGCTTGAATGTTGCCTTTCGCTGCACCATCTGACTCACATCCATGTTCCGGTGGAAATCACGATTCTCTTCGTCACAAACCTCGTTTTGGCGTCACGATCATGGCATCACATGAAGTTTCGGATCACGAGAAGAAGCACAGACGAAGTCGAGCAGAACCGGCGCCGAGGTCGCCATTGCCGCAACCCTATTCCAATGCGCATGCCCATCTTTTGGAGGAGTTGCGCTGGCTCAATCGGCTGCTGCTCGCGCACGTGCTGCGTTTGCGTCACGTAAATTTCTATGATAGCGTAAAGGATCTGCGCGGCTTTTTTGCCGCGGATGAGGAGATCGACGCCATCTTCGCCGAGGAGATATTGGAAAATGATAAAGCCTCCGGCGGCCACGATACAGAACAAATCGCGCAGCTTCAGGCCCAAGCGCAACAGATTCGCGCAAGCATTACTGCGCGCCTGCATGCCACTATTGCACAGAATGTCGTATTGCCATTGCCCCATTTAGCCGGATGTTTTCAGCTTAAGCCTTTTGAGCAACAGGCCTTGCTCATTTGCCTTGCCCCGCAGCTCGACGCGCGCTATGATAAAATATATGCCTATCTACAAAACGACCTCACGAAAAAATTTCCCAGCCTTGATCTGATTTTATCCTTGCTTTGCGATAACGCCGAAGTGCGGCTTTCGGGTTTGAATTACTTCCATCCAGCGGCGCCGCTGCGCCGGTTCGATTTGTTGGAAACCGCAGAGAATGACTGGGGAAGCTCCGCAGCGCATCGCGCATTGCGCATCAACACGCGCATTTTGCACTACGCGCTCGGCAACAATGCCGTGGATGAGCAACTCGCGCACGACGTGCGTTTTTGGCGGCCGCTGGCTTGGGATAGAGTCGTGCTGCCCGATTCCTTCCAGCAACGTACACATAAACTTTTTCAAATGAGTATGTCGGAAGCCGTACAGCCGCGACCGGTTTGGTATTTCTACGGCCGCGCCGGTGTGGGTAAAAAAATTTTGGCGCGCGCGTTGTGTAGCGAGAAAAACGTGCTGTTACTCTCGGTAGATTTGCGCGCATGGCTGGCGCATCCGGAAACGCTGCATGAAAGGGCGCGGCTGCTTTTGCGCGAGGGGCTATTGCAGCCTGCCGCAGTTTACTTCGAACATCTCGAAAAGCTCGAAGCCGCAGCCGAAGAGAACCCGCTGTTGTGGCCGCGGCTCATGAAAGAAATCATCGAGCTCGGCTGGATGACGTTTGTGGGTAGTGAGAATCCGATGCCGCCGGCCTTGCTGGATTTGCCGCAAATTTTTCCTGTGGAGATTCCCGCGCCGGACCACGCGACCCAGCAAGCGTTATGGAAATTGCATCTCGATGGCGCACTTGCTGCAGAAGAAACCGATATGGTTGAACCGTTGAGCGCGCGATTCAATTTGACTGGCGGCCAGATTGCGCGCGCCGTGCATGCGGCGCAACAAGCCGGGCGCGTGCATGAACCGGAGCGCGGACAAGTCTCATTCGCAGAGTTGATTGCCAGCAGTAGAATTCAATCGCAACCCAAGCTCTCGACGCTAGCCCGCAAAGTCACACCCAAGCGCTCTTGGGAAGAACTCGTGCTGCCGGAGGAACAAATGCGGCAATTGCGCGAGCTGGCAAATCAAGTCAAGCATAGCCGCCTCGTGATGGAAGAATGGGGCTTCGGGGATAAGCTCACGCTTGGCAGAGGCCTCAATGCGTTGTTTGTCGGACCGAGCGGCACTGGCAAAACCATGGCCGCGGAAGTGATCGCGCGCGATCTCGGTCTCGATCTCTATAAAATTGATCTTTCCGCGGTGGTGAGCAAGTACATCGGCGAGACGGAAAAAAATCTAAACCGTGTCTTCACGGAGGCGGAGCATAGCAATGCCATTCTCTTTTTTGATGAAGCCGATGCCCTGCTCGGCAAACGCTCGGAAGTGAAAGACGCGCACGACCGCTATGCGAATATCGAGATTGCGTATTTGCTGCAAAAGATGGAAGAGTACGAAGGCATCACCATCCTGGCCACCAATCTCCGCAAGAACATCGACGAAGCCTTCACGCGGCGTATTCGCTTCATCGTGGAATTTCCGTTTCCGGAAGAGAGCTATCGCCGGCGCATTTGGCAAACCGTGTGGCCGCGCGCCACTCCGCTGGCAACGGAAGTGGACCTCGATTTCATGGCGCGGCAATTCAAACTCACCGGCGGCAATATCCGCAACGTGGCGTTGGCCGCGGCCTTCTTCGCCGCGGACAACGGCAAGGCCGTGGGCATGAAGCATCTCATCCGCGCCACCAAACGCGAATACCAGAAAATGTCCAAGCTGTGCATGAAATCGGAATTCGGACAATATTACGAGCTGCTCGAGCGCGAGCAATAAACGGAGATTTACGAAGCACGTGGTGCAAGAACAAAACGAGGAAGAAGCATGCAATTCGAATTTGAAACGGACCGCTTTCCTGTCATGCGCGCGCGCTATTACACGGCCGTTGCCGAGAAGCGCGCCGTGAGAGTAATCGTCATCCATTCCATGGAAGCTCCCGAAAAAGGGGACACGGCCGAGAACGTCGCCCGCTACTTTCAGAATCCTGATCCTAACAAAGTATCGGCGCATCTTTGCATCGACAATAATAGCATCGTGCAAAGCGTGCTCGACAACGACGTCGCATTTGCTGCGCCCGGAGCCAACCACGACGGCATTCAACTCGAACTGGCCGGCTACGCCAAACAAACACGCGCCGATTGGATGGATCCATTCAGCATTCTCGTGCTGGAAAACGCTGCCAATGCCGCGGCGCAATATTGTTTGAAGTATAACCTTCCAATTCGTCACTTGAGTGACGAGGAATTGCGCTCCGCGCAAAAGGGCATTGTCAGCCACGCCCAAGTGTCGGCCGTGTATCGGAAATCCGATCACACCGACCCCGGCCAGGGTTTTCCATGGGATCATTTCATCGAACGCGTGCAATATCACCATACGCAACGCTCGAAGAAACTCCTGAGCAATTCATGAGGCCGCACACCATTAAGCAAGCACCTTTCTATGAGCGCGCAAAACTCTGAAACGATCGGGCCGGCGAAATACCCGGGACTGAAAGTGATTGATCCCTCGCCCGCGGTTTCTGCAAACGGTAAAATGCCTTCGGCCAATACCGCCGACGGCTATGAGCGCTTGCGGCAGGAAACTGCACGCGGGCTGCGTTATTGCCACACGCGCATTAACGCCAATACCAGCAAGTCGCTCGAAGTAGCATCGTTTCTCTATGCCCTGATCGAGTTATTGGTTGAGAAGGGCATGCTCACTCTCGCCGAATTGGATGAGCGCAAGCAGAAAGTGGCGGAGCGTTTGGTGCAAAAGTTCAAAGACAGCGGTTTGGGTTTGATGTACCAAGACCCGGAGCACGACAAATATACCTTTGCGCACGAGTCGCATGTGGATTGTGAGAACCGCATTGCGGCATGCCGGGCGATGTGCTGCAAATTTCCCTTTGCGCTCTCGCAGCAGGATATCGAAGAAGGCATCATCAAGTGGGATTTCGGCCGGCCGTATTTGATCGCCCACGGTGACGACGGCTACTGCGTTCATCTCGACCGCGAAACTTTCGAATGCACCGTGCGCGAGCATCGTCCCGTGCCCTGCCGCGGCTTCGATTGCCGCGACAATGAGCGCTGGAAAGTGTGGGAGGATTTTGAGGGGAAAATCATAAACGTAGAGTTACAAGATTCATTTGAGAATGGAAAGCACGCGCGATGATTCACGATATTGATGAAACGATTCGGCAATTGCTTATCAAGGAATTGGGCGTCTTTGGGCTAGTTCATGGCACTCATTACGACATCAGTTTTGATATGCCGGATGGGGAGTGGGAGGGGCGCATTACGAGACTCACTGCCGATTTGTTTTTGTATGATCTCACGGAGAACCACACTCTGAGAAAAAACGAACAGATTCGCGAAATCAAGGCCGATCGCACCATTGACACTAAAAAGCCGCCGGCACGCTTCGAT
>JABWAN010000666.1 GCA_013361015.1 Candidatus Zhuqueibacterota bacterium
TCGATCTCGTTCGTCGGCGCAAAGTCCACGTGGCCGCCTTCCGAGCCAATCGCCTCGTATTGATGGGCGCCGCGAATGAGGAAACCTTCGCCGAGTCCAGTGCCCGGCGCGAGCACGCCGTAAATTTTTTCTTCGCCCGTCGCCTCGCCGCGATGCAATACCACCACATCATCGCGATTCAGAAACGGCAACGCCGCAGTGGTGGCCACCAAATCATTCACTAAACGCACCGCCGCGATACCGAGCGTTTGCCCGAGCCGCGCTTCATCCAGTTCCCACGCCAAATTCGCAGGCTTCGCTTTGCCCTCGACAATCGGCGCAGGAATGCCGATGCAGACTTTCGAGACCTCGGCCTTGTGCTTGCGCAAGAAAGTCTGCACGACCTCTTCCAAACCTGAATAATCCGGACTGTGGAAGGTTTCAGTGTGCTGCCGAATGAACGAGCCGTCGTGGAATTGATACAATGCCAACCGCGCTTTGGTGCCGCCGACGTCGCCTGCGAGGATCATGAAGAGTTCCTTCTTTCTGCATTATTGCCCTTATACGTTTTGACGATCAAGTTCGGTAATCCTTACATCTCCGAACTCATCTGCCGCCCCTTCTCTTTTTAAGAGAAGGGGCGGGAGGTTGAGTTCGAATCTGCTCTTTACCGATTCTGATCGTCAAATTTCATGAGCGTGTCATTCTGGAAGAATCTTTCCTAGTCCTTGAGAACAATACTAGTTTTGGATTTATGCCACGCGCGAGGGAAGTTTCTTATAGAATGACGTCGAAGATGGGCATTATTCGGATAAAAAGGCTGCTGCCCAATCTCATTAGCATAAGCGGACGAGCCGCAACTAAAAAGATCAGGCCACAGAATCACATGGAAGAACACGGAATTTATTCGCTGAAAAAGTGCGTTTCTTTCCGTGAGTTTCCGTGTAATTCTGGGGCTAATTTTTTTGCACTGAATCTATCTTTTAGATATTAAGCGTGTGTGCTATACTTCAAAAAACATATTATCAATCAATCTCGTCTTGCCAATGCGCACCGCGAGCGCAATCACGAATTGCCCGCGCAAGCTTTCGAGCGGATGCAGGCGTTGGCGATCAACCACGGAGATATACTCGATCACCGGCGTCGTGACTTCGTGCGTGATTAACTCTGTCATCGCAGCGACAACTTTTTCAGCACGCCGTTCGCCGGAGTTAATCATCTTCTCCGCAAGCAGCAATGCATGATACAACGCCGTGGCTTGTTTACGTTCTTCGGGTTGAAGATAAACATTGCGCGAGCTCATTGCCAAGCCGTCAGGCTCACGCCTGGTCGGGCCGATCACAATTTCGATGGGCATGCGGAGATCGCGCACCATGCGTTCGAGCACGAGCGCTTGTTGCGCGTCCTTTTGTCCGAATGCTGCGAGGTGCGGCTGCACAATGTTGAACAAAATTCCGACGACCGTGGTGACGCCGCGAAAATGCCCGGGCCGAAACGGGCCGCACAAGTTTTCGGTCAATTCGCTGACTTCGACGTGCGTGCGAAAATTTTCAGGGTAGATTTCTTCCGCGGAGGGATGAAAGACAACCTCACATGGAACCTGCGCACAGAGTTCCATATCGCGCTGCAAGTCGCGCGGATAGCGCGCCAAATCCTCGTGCGGCCCGAATTGGATGGGATTAACGAAAATGCTTGCGACGAGCGTATCGCAACGCGGCCGTAGCAAGCGCATCAAGCTCAAATGGCCTTCGTGCAAATAGCCCATGGTAGGCACCAAGCCAATGCGCTGGCCTTGCGCCCGCCATGTCGAACTCTGCGCTTGCATCTCGGCGACGGATTGAATGAGTGTGGGAAGCATTCACTTTTCTTCACGCATCTGCCCAAACTCATCCCCTAAATCCCTCCTCTTAAAAAGAGAAGGGGATTTTCAGAGCTTCAAGCCAACTTCTTCTCCCCTTCTCTTCCTAAGAAAAGGGGCCGGGGGATGAGTTCTGCTATTGATCTCGTCATTGCGCCGGAACCGTGAGCACCACTTCGATGCGACGATTTTGCGCCCGGCCGTCTTCGGTCTCGTTGCTTGCGATCGGAGCGCTCTCACCATAGCCCACGGCCTGCACGCTCTCCGGCGCGAGACTCATATTCGCCAGCAAGTATTGTTGAATGGCCGCGGCGCGCTCGGTGGAGATTCGTTGATTCGTATTCTCATTGCCAAGGCCATCCGTGTGGCCTTCGATTGAGATTTGCGCGTTCGGATAGATGCGAATCGCGCGCTGCAGCTTGGTGAGCAAAGAAAAGTATTGCGGCTGAATCACGGCTTTGCCCGGCGGAAAAGTGAGGCCGAGCAGGCGAATGCGATACACGGTCTCGCTTTCCTGCAGCACCTTTGCCTCCGCAGGCTCGAACATGGTCATTAACGCCTTTTGCCGTTCTTCGCGGCGTTGGCGTTCTTGCTGCAACTCGTGCTGCTTGCGTTTCTCCTTTTCAAGCTGCGATTCGAGCCCGACTTGCGCCTCGCGAATGTTGTTGAGCTCGCGGCTCAACTCTTCCATGCGCGTGCTCATCTTGCTCACTTCCGCGGTGAGATCGCGGCGTTCGGCGCGCAGAGATTTGATCGCCTGCCGGATGTCATTCACCGGCTTTTCCGTGCCCTCGGCGAACTGCGGGCTGAAATCGAGTTCTTTGGAAATGCTCGCAATTTGCTGTTGTTGATCGAGCAGCAGCTTTTCCCATTGCCGCTCGTCAAGTTTCACGCGCTGAATTTGTTCGGCAAGCTGCGTCGCATGTTTGATTTCATATTCCGCGGCCTCGGCCTTTTCGCGCGCCGTGCCCGCGGCATAGCGGTCGGAGTTCAAAATCTTTTCTGCCTCCGCCAACAACGCTTCGGATTTGGCGAACGTGAGCGGCGCAAGGCGATCAACTTTCACTTCGCGCGCTTTGATGATTTGATTGCGCACAGACCCGATGATGCTGCCTTTGATCGCTTGCAGCTCGGCCTCGCGATAGATGCGCTCGGCCTCTTCGCCTCTCTTCTTGGCGCCGTTGCGGTCGCCGCTTTCAAACTTGCGCGCCGCATCGAGAAACGTGCGCTCCGCAGTCGCATAGCTTTCTTGTGCAAATTGCGGCGCATCGCTATCGAGCGCGGCGTTGCGCGCTTTCAATGCGCCGTCCAATTCCACTTTGCCGACCTTGGCCGTATTCATCGCGGACTCCAAATCCGTGGAAACTTCGCGCAGCTTAGTGTTGATCTCGCTGAGCGAGCGACCGCGCTTGAAATCGTCTCTGGCTTCGTTATACTTTTTGAACGCGCGCGCAAACACGTCGGGCGAAAGAATATCCGCCTGCGCCGTGCGCGCCTGACCGACCTTCTCTTGCACCTTTCCAAAAATCTGTTGATACAACTGCTCGTCCTGCGCCTGGCCGCGAGCTTCGGATGCGCTTCCCGCTAGTAGCATTCCAAACGCGAACAACAATGCTGCTGTTAGTCGTTGCATAACGTCTCCTCCCGTTGAGGGTGATACTTCTTCCTTGAACTACGAGCCAATTGCTGGAAATCAAGATAACAAAAAATATGTGGGATGGCAAGTAGAGACGTTCCGTCGGAACGTCTCTACGAACACGGCATGACCGAACTCATCCCCTCCCCTTCTCTTGGGAAGAGAAGGGGAGAAAAACAGAGTCGCGCATGAATCTCCCTCTCTCTTTTTAAGAGAGGGGCCGCGGGTGAGTTCTGATTTATCCAAGCCGCTCCGGTAATACCTTCAAAGCCGCCTCAAATCTCTGCAGAAAATCCTCCACCACTTTTTCATCGATGATCAACGGCGGTTCCAAACGAATGATTTCGGGCGTCGACAGAATTGAAGCCACGAGCACGCCGTGTTCGAGCAACAATTCATACAACAGATCGCCGACTTTGCCGTTCACGAACTCCATACCCACGAAGAGCCCGAGGCCGCGCACCTCCTTGAGAAACTCACCGTGTTGCGCTTGCATCTTTTTCAAACCATTGATCAAATACGCGCCCACTCGTTCCGCGCGCGCGGGAAGGTTTTCTTCCTCGATTACTGCGAGCGCCGCAAGCCCGGCCGTGCATGCGAGCGGATTGCCGCCGAACGTGCTGGTGTGAATCGT
>JABWAN010000667.1 GCA_013361015.1 Candidatus Zhuqueibacterota bacterium
AAGTCAATATTGGCCTCTTTGGCTTGGCAAAACTTTCCCAGACTTTCAAAGTTTAGGAAAGTTTGTTTCGTTGCAAGCCGAAGTATTGGTATCTCGCGGCGAGCGGCCTGCTCTCATTAAAAACGAAGAGTTCTAATGCGGCTCACGCAACGGCTTGGCCGTTGCATTCAAAACCTCGAACGCGTATGACAAGCCTAACCATAAAACCTCGGTCCCGCCGAGGTTGGAATAGTTTAAGGTTCTTCTTTACCAACAGCGGCCGCCTTACGCTGAAAACGGAGCACGCAAAACTTTGCCGGCGAGCTTGCCGGTGAGTTTATCATGGGCAAGCACAAGCTCGCCATTCACGAAAACGTAAGGAATGCCTGCCGGATATTGAAACGGCGCGGCCCAAGTCGCACGATCAGCTACAGTATTGGGATCAAAGACGACGACATCCGCCCAATAGCCTGCGCGCAAATAGCCTCGATCTTTCAAGCCGAGCGTGTCTGCAGGCAGCGCCGACATTTTGCGAATGGCTTCCGCCATGGACATGATCTGGTCGTCGCGCACATATTTGCCGAGCACGCGCGGAAACGTTCCAAACGAGCGCGGATGCGGATTGCCGCGACGCAAACGGCCTTCGAGACCGAGCGCCGAACCGTCACTCGCAGGCATGCAATAAGGATGCGCCAACAATGCCGTGGTATCTTCTTCGCTCATCGCAAAGCCGATCATGTTGCCGCCGCCTTCTTCTGCAATGATCAGCTCGAACAACTTCGCGAAGGGATCGGCCCCCGTCGCGGCAATCTCTTCAAACGTCTTGCCTTCGAACTCGCCGCGGCGCGGATGTTTCGTCAAACTCGAAATCATTACTGAACGCCAGCCGCCGATCTTTTCCACCTCATGCCAGACTTCCGCGCGCAACGTGTCCTGCAAAGCGGCATCCTGCAAACGCGCGACGAATTTTTCATCGCCGCCGTCGCGGCTCCACAAGGGAAAGAGCGACGACAGGCCGGTGTTGTAGGCAATGTAAGGATAGCGATCGCACGTCACTTGCAGGCCGCCGGCGCGCGCGGCTTCGAGCTTCGCGAGCATCTCCCCTTGTTTGTGCCAATTGCGCTGTCCCGAAGCTTTGATGTGCGCAATGTTCAACGCGACGCCGGCCTCGCGCGCGATGCGAATCGCCTCGTCGATGGCTTCGAGGAGCGTCTCATCTTCGTTGCGCATGTGCGTAGAATAAATGCCGCGGCCGTTCATGCTGCGGCACAATTCTATGATCTCCTCCGTGGTGGCAAAACTTCCGGGCGTGTATTCCAAGCCCGAAGAAATGCCGTATGCACCTTGCGCGAATGCTTCCTGCGCGAGCTGCTTCATCTGTGCGAGGTCTTCCGCCGTCGCCGGGCGATTGTCTTCGCCGATCACAAGCTCGCGCAACGTGCCTTGACCGACCATGCTGAGCGCGTTGGAGATCATGCCCCGCGCTTCGAGATTGCGAAAGTAGCCCGCGAAATCACGCCACGCCACTTCCAGACCAAAGCGCTCTTTGAAATTTTCAACAAGCTGCAGCGCCATCTTCTCATTGAGCGGCGCCAACGAGCCGCCGTCCTGGCCTAGCACTTCCGTGGTCACGCCTTGCCGAATTTTGGATTGCGCCTCGCCGCCGAGCAGAAGCTCCTCGTCGCTGTGTGAGTGAAAATCAATGAAGCCCGGCGCCACCGCGAGGCCGTGCGCCTCGATCTTTTGCTGCGCGGAACGATCCTTTAAATCTCCCAATGCCGCAATGCGCCCGGCCTTGATGCCGACGTCATTAAAAACGCCGTCCTTGCCGCTGCCATCATAAACCAGCCCGCCAACAATGATGAAATCAAAATCGCGACCGAACGAACAGGAAGGATGCAGCCAATACGAAGCGGCCACGGCGCCGCACGCTTTGAGAAAATCACGACGAGAATGAGGTGAAGGCATACGCGCTCCTTGACTTTGAGCCTCTGAGGGAGTATTATGATCGCCGCATAGAGTACGAAAGCGCGAGAGATTTTGCAATGATACTTTTATTCGACTCTCCGCCACGCCGTGAGAGAAAGCGCTACCTACCGCTCAACACTGGCCGCCGGCGCAGTGGACTTGTGATGATTCTGGTCACATATCTCCACGTTATAGTTTACTCTGGAAAAACCATCACGACCGCGAAGATTTTAATAGGCAGAATAATGGTTCGGCAGAATGATTAAAAGATCATTTTGCCGAGCCATCATTCTGCCATTTAGTTGCGGCGGATGTCGCGCTATGAAGCGCTCGGGGAATTGTTGCCGTCGCCTGTACCACTGAATTTTACTCTAAGCGAAAAGCAAGTCGCACCATGATGCCTCTGACTATTCGTGTGCAAGTTCCGGGTTCAACTTCCAATCTCGGCGCGGGCTTCGACGCGCTCGGCTTGGCGGTGGATTTGCCATTGCAGGTCGTGTTTCATTTTGAGGTGGCGAGCACGCGTGTGCTTGCCGCGCGAGGCGAAGGCGCACACGAAATTTCGCAACTCGAAGATCATCTCATCCTGCATGCGTTCCAGCGCGCGTGCGAGGAGTTGCGGCAAGCCGCGCCTGCCGTCGGTCTTGAAATCAACAATTCTATTCCTCTCAAACGCGGGCTTGGGAGCAGCGGCGCGGCCATTGTCGCGGGTTTGCTCGCGGCCAGTGTTTATTTCGACAATGCACTTTCGCAGCAGCAATTGCTCAAGCTCGCCAATGAGCTGGAAGGGCATCCCGAGAATGCTGCGGCTTCATTGCTCGGCGGTTTGACGGTGAATGGCGTGCAGAATGAAGAAGTGCTCTCTGCGCGCTTCGCACCGCCGGGGAATTGGAAAGCCGCGTGCTTCGTTCCGGAGTTGGAGATTGCCACGGAAGACGCGCGCCGCGTTTTGCCCGCTTCACTCTCACGCGCGCATGCGATTGGCAATTTACAAAGCGCAGCGATGATGGTCGCCGCGTTCGCGAAACAAAATCCCGCTTTGTTGGAATTCGCCGCGCGCGACTATTTGCACCAGCCGTTTCGCAAAGTTTTGATTCCCGGGTTCGACGACATTCTTATGGCGGCGATGCGTGCGGGCGGATATGGCGCGTTCTTAAGCGGCTCAGGCTCGACGATGCTCGCAATTGCGGAAGAGGCGCGCGCGGAGGGAGTTTCGCGCGCGATGGCAAAGGCTGCGCAGTCGCATGGTTTGAGCGGCAGGCCAATGATGTTGTCCTTCGCACAGCAGGGCGCGGTTTGTGAAGTAACGACATGAAGATCAAAGTAGAGACGTTCCGCCGGAGCGTCTCTACGGCGTTCGTTGCGAAACGTTGTTCGAGGAAGACGAGGTTGGCACCAGTTCGCAGGGTTGAACAAGACTCATTTTGAAAATCAGCGATTGGCAGTGGGATGCCATCGCTTTGAAGTCACCTCGCGCGAAGAAATAAAGGTGAGATAAACAAGCAAAGATGAACCCTCGGTGAGGCAGCGACAGAACATAAAAAGACAGTGAGCAGTTATCAGTTTGTCAACGAACAGCAACCAGCATCCAACAGCAAACATCCAGAATAAGGAGGACACACATGATTGCCGAATTTAAAAATACGACCTATTTGAATTATGCCGAACCAGCGAACCGCGAGGCGATGGAGAAGGCGCTCGCGCATGTCGAAGCGCAAGCGAGCCGCGAGTATGCGTTGTTCATCGACGGCAAAGACGTGCGCACGGGCGAGTTGTTGAAGTCGTACAATCCGTGCGAGAAAACGCACGTGCTCGGCACGTTTCACATGGCGGGCAAGAAGGAGGTCGATCTCGCGATGAGTGCGGCGCTGCGCGCGTTCGAGTCGTGGAAGCACGTCGATCCGAAAGAGCGCGCGATTGTGGTGTTCAAAGCCGCGGAGATTATGCGCCGGCGGCGGCACGAGCTTTCGGCGATGATGGTGCTGGAAGCCGGCAAGAATTGGAACGAAGCGGATGCGGACACGGCAGAGGCGATTGACTTTCTCGATTTTTATGCGCACGAGATGTTGCGCTATTCGGAGCGGCAGCCGATTGTGCCCGCGGCGGGCGAGTTTGTGGAGATGGTTTATATTCCGCTCGGCGTGGGCGCGAT